>CACHYX010000004.1 GCA_902584225.1 uncultured Pelagibacteraceae bacterium | reverse complement strand
TAGAATTTGGTAAAAAGGGAAATATAAATTACACATATATTGGAAGTGGTGAATCTAAATATGGGTTAATTAAACAAGAAACAGATAAACCATTTGATTTTAAAAAGGGTTCCGTTGGATTTGCAAAAAGCAAAAATGGAGACATGGAAGATAGTGAATTTTTCATACTTCTTGCTGATGCACCATTATTTGAAGGAGAATATACCCCAATTGGAAATGTTACACATGGATTTACAGCATTGACAAAAATTAAACCTGGAAATAAGTCTGAATATGTTTTGCGCCCTGACTTTATTAATTCATTAAGGATGCTCTCTGAGATTTCTAATTGATCAAAGGTTTACCGGTAGATAGCGTATGTTTAATTCTATCTTGAGTTTTTTTGTTTTCAATCAATCTCATAAAGGACTCTAGTTCTAATTTGTAAATATCACTTTCAGTCAATATTTTTTCAGGATTTGTATCACCACCGCTAAGGACATTTGCAAGTTCTTTTCCTACTGTCATACCATGGTCAAAAATAATTTTATCGTTATAAAGTTTTTCCAAAACTTTAATCATTTTTTCCTTTACAGATTTTCCTGATAATTTAAAAGTGCATTCAGTATTTGGTTTAAAATTTTTATTTTCTTCAATAATTTTTTTTGCCTCAGAAAATAAACTATTTCTGTTCATAATTTTCTTATCGGTTGGTAGCAAATATTTTAATGGTTGAGCTTCAACTGGAGAAGAAGCGGTTTTGCCATAACCTATGATTTCAAAAACTTTAAGTGGTGCATAGTCGATATCTTTTTTTGACTCTTCGCTTTGAGCCCATCTCCACAACATCTCTTTACATCCTCCCCCTGCAGGTACTAGACCAACCATTGTTTCAACTAAACCTATCACTATGTTTGTATGTGCTGTTACGAAATTACTTTGAACCATTACTTCAAAACCACCACCTAAAGTAAGACCTGAGGGAGCTGAAACAACAGGAAACTTTGAATACTTAAGTTGTTTGCAAGTATCTTGAAAGTATTTAATAAATTTTTCAATGGATTTAAAATCTCCTTTTTCAGCAAAGTTCATTGTGTATGATAAATTAACACCTGCAGAAAACTGCATACTTTCATTTATAATTATTAAAGGTTTATCTGTTGCTTTTTTTAAGCTATCCATAGAGTCGTAGTCTAGTGCACATGCTTTAGTAGTGAACTCTACAATATTAAAATCCTTAAACCTATATATTTCTGCTGACTTGTTTTTATCTAAACTTAAAGCTTTAGGTTTTACCTTGCCAAGTGTTTCTATTTCGGTGTAAATTTGTCTTTGACCGTAAAAGTTTTCATCTTTTTTTGCTGAAAGTTCCTCTAAAAATTTGTTTCCCTTAAATTCATCAACACGATCGAAAAAATTTTTTACACCAATTGATTTTAGCATTTCAAAGGGTCCCATAGCCCAGTTAAATCCTAATCTCATAGCTTCATCAATGTCATTGAATTTATCTGTTATACCTGGGACTAAAGATGATGCATATTTAATGATTTGAGAAATTACTGACCAAGCATATTCTCCATACTTGTCTTTTCTGTTGATGATAGTGTTTAGGTCCACGGTATCAATTTTGAGATCAACTTTTTGAGATTCAGAATATTCTCCTGTTTGAAGATTAATTGCCTCTAAAATTTTTTGGTTTTCCAATTTTTTCATTCTGTAGAAGCCACCCTTGCCTTTTCTTCCAGTGTAGCCAGATTCGATTAATTTTTTTACAAGTGGTATCTCTTTAGCAACCTCCTGAAATTTATCTTTTTCAGGAAGTTCTTTTATAAAACTTTTTAAAACATCTGCCATTAAATCAATGCCAATTAGATCGTATAAACCAAACACTCCAGTTTTAGGTATTCCCATAGGTCTTCCAAAAACTGCATCAGCCTCTTCAATAGTCAATTTCATTTTAAATGCTTCGGTCATAGCAACTTGCATTGCATAAACTCCTACTCTATTACCGAGGAAGCCTGGTGTATCGTTACAAACAATAGCTCCTTTACCAAGTTCACTCTCACAAAAGACTTTCAAAGAATTAATTTTTTTTAAATCATTATTTTCATTTTTTACTATTTCTAACAAACCCATATATCTAACTGGATTGAAGAAGTGTGTTATGCAAAAATCTTTTTTTTGCTCATCGGTCATATTTTCGGATAGAACTTTAATTGGGATTGAGGAAGTGTTAGATGAGACAATCGCTCCATCTTTTCTATTATCAAAGATTTTTTTATAAATTTGATGTTTAATGTCTATTCTTTCGACTACAGCTTCGACTATCCAGTCTGCCTCTTTTACAACATTAAAATCATCATTAATATTACCAACTTTGATATTATCAATTTTTGATTTATCAATTAATAATGGCGGTCTTGATTTATGTATTCGCTCTCTTGCCTTGGTACTTATATCAGTCGTAAGATCTAATAAAGTAACTGGTACATTCGCATTACATAAATGAGCAGCGATACCACTACCCATAGTTCCAGAGCCTATAACAACAACCTTTTTGATTTCCATTTTTTATCTATTTATTCCTCTGAGCCTTTCAGATCTTCGTCTTAGTAGCTCAGCTGTAACAAGAATTAATGTAGATAAAATTATTAAACATGTCGCAACAGCTAATATTGTTGGGCTTAACTGCTCTCTCAACCCGGTCCACATTTGAATTGGAATTGTTGTATTTTCTAGACCAGCTAAGAATAAAACCACAACAACTTCGTCAAAAGATGTAACGAAAGCAAACAAGCCTCCAGATATTACTCCAGGTAGAATTAATGGTAGTGTAATTTTCATAAATGTATTCACTGGATCGCTACCTAAGCTTGATGCAGCTCGTGTAACACTATGGTCAAAGCCTGATAAAGTTGCTGTTACGGTAATTACAACGAAAGGTGTTCCTAAAATAATGTGCGCTAATACAATTCCTGTATGCGTAGCAGCAAGTCCTGCTTTTGCCATAAAGAAAAAAATTGCAACACCAGAAATGATTAATGGCACTATCATTGGTGAAATTAAAGTAGCCATAATTAATCCCTTGTATGGCATATGTCTACTGCTTAATCCTAACGCTGCCACAGTTCCAAGAATAACTGACCCTAAGGTAGCAAATATTGCAATTATAAAACTATTTTTTGCTGCAAGACCCCATGGATTTTTCGTCCCGTAGATCATGTCTTTGTACCATCTTAAAGAAAATGCATCAGGATCAAGGTTTTTCATTCCTTCAGAAAAACTTAAAAATTCTTCAGCATTAAAGGATAATGGAAATATCACGAACAGAGGCGCGATTAAAAAGAAAAATACGCATGTGCAAATAGTAATATAGAAGTAGTGCCAAACTCTATAACGTGTCTCAGTATACTTTGGTAATGCCATAATTATCCTAGTTTTATATTATCTACTCCAACAAGTTTGTTGTAGACCCAATAAATTGCTAAAACTCCTGCAAGTAACATTAGTCCCATTGCAGACGCAAAGCTCCAATCTAATGTACTTTTCATATGATAGGCTATCTGGTTACTAATTAAAGTTCCTGATGCGCCACCCACTAATGCAGGTGTAATGTAGTATCCAATCGCCAAAATAAACACCAATAAACATCCTGCCCCAATACCTGGTATCGTTAAAGGAAAGTATACTTTCCAAAAAGCAATGAATGGGGTTCCTCCTAAAGATTTTCCAGCTCTCATCAAACTTGGGGATATTGTTTTCATTACACTATACAAAGGTAAAACCATAAACGGCAATAATATTTGTGTCATTGCTACATAAGTTCCGGTTTTATTAAACATCATTTCTGGTCTGTTATCATCTGCGACTAGTCCTATCATAACAAAAAAAATCGTTAACAACTCCTTGTTGTTGAAGGAGTATCATCCAACTTGCAGTTCTTACTAATAGTGATGTCCAAAATGGAAGAAGAACGCAAATCATTAATAGGTTACTATATTTCATTGGCAAAGTAGCAAGTAAATGGGCTATTGGGTAAGCCATTAAAAAACATAAAAGAGTTACAAAGAAAGCTATCTCTAAAGTTCTAAGCCATAAAATCCTATGAATTCTTCGATCTTCTTCTACATTTACAATATTACCTTCTTCATTTTTATACATGTCAATTCCTTTTAAATATTTTTGACTTGTATAAGCTGGAGCACGTCTTTGTATGGCTCGCCAATATTCAACGTCTGCCCATCTTTGGTGAACAGCCATTATTTGTTCTTTATAATTTCCTTCCTCAAAATTTTTAGCTTTTCTTCGTAATTTTTTTAAAATACTTTTAAATCCATTCTTGGTATAATTTAATTGTGTAGAAAGTTTTCCATCCCTTTTTTCCTCAACAAGTTTTTGAAAATCCAAATAGAAAGATTCAAAAACTTCTTCTGGTGGTAATTCTTTACCATCCCATTTTTCCATTGACTTATATGTTTTTGGCAACATCTCGGTAACCATTTTATCATCCACACTTCTCATGAGCATGTCGCCGATAGGGAAAATATATGTAATAAGCAAAAAGAGTAATAGAGGAGCTACTAAAAGAAATGCTTTAATTTTATTTTTTCTTTCAGCTTTTTTTAGACTTACCTCAAGAGGTATGCCGTCTGTCGTTAAAATTTTTCCAGTTTCACTGCTCATAAATAAAAAAGGGCGGCTAAAAATAACCGCCCTTAATATAATATATAATTTTAGTCTTTAAAACTTAAAATTATAGACCAGCTTTCATTGCTTCCCATTTTTCTCCAAGCTCTGTGCCGTTATCAGCCCAGAATAATGGATCTACTAAGAAGTAATTTTTAGTGTTAGCTGGCGCAGTTGGCATTTGTGGTACCATGTTAGTCTTACCATCTTTGTACCATGGCTCACCTGCTGCCATAACTTTAAGTGATGATTTTCTCCAAGGTGCATATGCAATGTATTTTGCACTTCCTGCTAAACCTTCTGTACTTGTCATCATTGCTAGTGCTTTTTTAGCATCAGCTTCGTTTGGTCCACCTTTAACTAATACGAAATATTCGTAGTCAAGACCTTGACCATCCCAAACTTGTTTGATTGGAGCACCTTCACCGATTTCAGCGTTGAAGAATCTTCCATTCCAACCAGTTGCCATAACAACTTCACCTGAAACTAATAGTTCTGGTGGTTGAGCACCTGCTGACCAAAATACACATCCACCGTTAGGGTCTGTGCATAATGCTTTGATTTTGTTCATTGCTCTGTTAACACCTTTTTCTGTATTAAGAGCTTTGTAAATTTTCTTTCCACCTTTTCCTGGTTTGATACCATCTGCAGCTAAAGCAATCTCTAAATTTGTTAAAGCGCTTTTGTAGATAGCTCTTTTTCCTGGGAACTTTTTAGTGTCAAAGAAGTCTTTTATAGTTTTTGGTGTACCGCTTACATTTTTTGTGTTGTACGCGTAGTTCCAAGAATATAAAATGTTTCCTACAGCACATTTACTTGGCATTGGAGCAAAGAAGTCTTTACTTGCTTTAGTACCATCTGGAGCTGCTGGGAAGTCTTTGTCAAAATCAAATTCAACAAATAAACCTTCGTCACATCCAGTGATAGTGTCCATAGCAAATACGTCAATTATATCCCACGTAATTTTGCCAGCCTCTTTTTGTGCTTTAATTTCTGATAATCCACCTGAGTAGTCGACCCAATTGATCGGTACACCAAGTTTCTTAGCAGTAGGGTCACCATATCCTAGCTTTTGTGACTCTGTATAAGCTCCACCCCATGATGCAACTGTAACTGCAAATGCTGATGAGCTGATAGAAAGTGCAAAAGATAGAACTAGTAACAATTTACTTAGTTTTTTCATTATTCCTCCGTTTAAACGTTTTATAAAAACTAATTACAGCAAGATATGTAGTAGGAGTCAACCTGACATTTGGCTAAAATAGGGCTTTATTTTATTAAATAATTGAAAATTAAACCTGAGGTTTATTTTGGATCTAAAGCCCTAGCATCATGGCTATTCCAACTTACATTAATTTGGTTGCCCATTTTAATATCCATATTGGCAGAGCTATTAGGTACTTTTAATATAAATTCTTTGTTTCCGAGTAGATCAAGTCTTACTCTAGTATGATCTCCGTGATAAATAACTTCTTCAATCTTTCCTTTAAAGTTATTGTCCATTTTTTCTTTTGTGTTAATTAAGGCCCGCTCTGGTCTAAGAGATACAGTAGTTTTGTCTCCATTTGACTTAACTGAAATTGGATTTGCAACTATTTCTGTTCCATCATTAAGCTTAACTTTGCATGCTTTACCAGACATGTTGGTTACTTGTCCTGCAAAAGTATTATTCTCGCCAATGAATTCAGCTACAAAAGAGTTTACCGGTTCTTCGTATAATTTGTCTGGTGATGAAAGTTGTTGAACTTTTCCATCATTGAACACTGCTATTCTATTAGACATTGTTAATGCTTCACTTTGATCATGTGTTACGTAGACTACCGTAACCCCAATGCTTTCATGAATATGTTTAATTTCATACTGCATGCTCTCTCTTAAATTTTTATCTAGAGCTCCAAGTGGTTCATCCATCAAAACTAGTTGAGGATCAAACACCAAAGATCTCGCAACCGCTACCCTTTGTTGTTGACCACCAGATAACTGTCCTGGCATTCTATGTTCAAAACCAGATAGCGATACCATTGAAAGGGCTTTATCTACTTTTTTATCAATCTCGTCCTTTTGAAATTTTCTTACCTTTAAAGGAAAGGCTAAATTTTCATATACTGTCATATGAGGAAACAAGGCATAGTTTTGAAAGACCATTCCTATTCCTCTTTTGTGTGGGGGTATATTTGAAATTGGATTTTTATCTAAATAAATTTCTCCATTTGTAGGAGTTTCAAAACCAGCTAACATCATCAAACAAGTTGTCTTACCTGATCCAGATGGTCCTAACATCGTTATGAACTCGCCTTCAGCAATGTCTAGGTTTAAATCTTTAACAACAAGTACTTTTCCATCGTAACTTTTGTCAACTTTATCGAATTTAACAAAATCTAAGTTCTTTGACATAAGATAAGGTTTAAAACATTTGTTGAGATCTATTTCAAGAACTTATTTTACGTGCAAATCTCTTGAAAAATTGCATAAAAGTTCATTTCCGCTCTCAGTTATCCTTATAGACTCTGATGACTCAACACCCCAATTACCAAATTGCATAACAGCAATCATGTGATAACAGATATTAGGTTTTAATTCAGTCATGTCTCCTTTGTAAATATTTAAAGTATGTTCACCCCAATCTGGTGGATACCCAATACCTATAGAGTAACCTGTTCGAGATTCTTTTTTAATTTTATACTTATCCAAGACTCCCCAAAATTTTTCCGCAACATAATTAGCGGTATTACCTGGTTTACTAGCATTAATACCCTCCTCTAGAGCTTCATTAGTTGCTTTCATAGCATCAAGTTTTTTTTGATCTGGCTTCCCTAAGTTAATTGTCCTTGCCATTGGAGCATGATACCTTTTATAAGTACCTGATAACTCAATAATTGTTGCTTCCCCATTAACAAATTTTTTGTCGCTTGCAGTTAAATGTGAAGCTGATGTTCCTTTTCCAGTAGGAAGTAAAGTTGCAATACTTGCATATTCACCACCATATTCTGGGGTACCTCTAAATAAAGTTCTTTGAATTTCAGCAACAGCATCACATTGTCTTACACCTGGACTTATTGTTTCCATTGCAGTTTTCATCGCCATCTCAGAAATAGTTGCTGCCTTTTTCATATATTCAATTTCAGCGATGGATTTTTCTACTCTTACCCAATTGACTAATCTCTCAGAGTCTAAAATTTTTGCATTTGGCAAACCCTTTTTTAACTTTTCATAACAATAAGCTGTGAAATAATGAGCATCCATTTCAACTCCTATATTAATTTTATCCCACTTTTTTTTCCTTATTAAATCAACTAACGCATCATATGGATGGGTCGGCCAGGTATGAATATATTTTTCATCATAAATAATAATATTTTCCTTTTTAAGGTAGGTAGTTATAAAAGCCCCACCAGCATCCTGAGCTCTAACAAAACATAGGGGCTCTTCAGAATTCACGTGAACTATTACACATTGAGAATAATAAAAAGACCAAGCATCATATCCTGTCAGATAGTTTATGTTTGCAGTATCCTGTGAAATAAGAAGTTCAATTCCTTTTTTTTGCATTTCTGATTGAACTTTTTTAAGACGACTTTTATATTCTTTGACTGTGAAATTCATATATAAAATTAATTAAATAAACTTCCAAATCCAGTTACAGATTTGTTCTCATTTATTTTTTCTAGAGTTTCCCAAATTAGTGCTTGGTTACTTGATAACACAGTCATATTTAATTTTTTTTCAAGTTTTTCAATTATGTTTAAAACTGGTAATGAAGTACAAGAAACAAATAACGCCTGAGCTTGATTATGATCAATTTTAGACAATATCTCAAATAGCTTATTTTGATCCACCTTTCCAATATCTACATCAGACTCTATATCAAAATATGTATTTGAAACTATTTCAAAGTTATTTCCTTTAAAAAAATTTACAACATCATCGTTTAAAGACTTAATATATGGTGTGACTACAGATATTTTTTTAATATTCTTTTTTTTAAGAGCATTTAAAGCTGCAGTGCTTGGGGCCGTAACTAACGTATTTGGTTTAGCTATATTAATTTTTTTTTTAATGTTATCAAAACCAGATACTATTGTTCCTGATGTACAACCAAAAACAACACAATCCACTTTTTCACCAGGTAATATGTTGTCTGCGACCGAAGTAATGTTTTCTGACATTTTTTTTAAATTTTCAGCTGTTACTGGATTGTAATTTTTAATCCTATTAACATATAAATCTACTGGTTTATCACTTAAGACTTTTGAGAAATCTTTTTCTATCATGTTGTCAGTTGACAAAACAATTAAGCCTACTCTTGGGTTAGCGTCTTTTGTAAATTGAGCTTTTATCTTTTTTGAATTCATATTATTTGACATAGGATAACTTAAAAAATATGAATGTCATTCTATAAATCGATTTAAAATTGGATTTTTTTGACTATTAAACATTACTTATTAATTTTATTAATCATGGCACTATTTGGAAGTGCCTTTGTTTTTGGAAAACTTGTATTAAACACAAATGTACCTCCTTTACTTTTTGGATCATTAAGAATGTTGGTGGTTGTAATTTGTTTATTACCTTTTTTTAATTTTAAAATTCCTAAGGAAAATTTGAAATCATTATTTATTTTTTCTTTTTCCATGGGGGTTGGAGTTACAGGTTTCACTTATCTATCTTTACAAGAGTCTAATATAGTTTCACCTGTTATAATAGGTTCTCAGCTAGCTATCCCATTTGCAATTATTTTAAGTAATTTTTTTCTAAATGAAAAATTTAGTTTTAATAAATGGTTTTTTGTAATTACATCTTTTTTGGGGATTATTTTAATTGGTTTTGATCCAGAATTAATCAACAATATTTTCGCTCTTGTGCTCACAGCATTAATGGCATTCTTTTATGCTATTGCGAACGTAGCTAGTAGAGATACAAATAAGTTAGGCATAGTAACTACGAATTTTTTCATGGCCTCTATTGGGTTTGTTGTATTAATACTTTTATCATTTTTCTTTGAGGGAAATACAATGTTTATTCTAAAGAACATTCGACAAGATATGTGGTTTTTAATAATTTACTCTGGTTTAATTGTTTCAATAGGCGCTCATATGTCTTTATTCTACTTATATAAGTTTTATCCAGTTGGAAAAGTTCTTCCCTATTATGCTTTATTTCCTGTATTTGGGTTGATCCAAACATTTATAATATTTAATGAAATTCCAAGTTTATTAATGACTTTAGGAGGTATAATTGTAGTTGGATCTGTCTTTTTAATTCAAAAGGTAAAATAACCTAATTGAAAAAGTATTTATCATGGCATATTTTTATTATACCTAATCATGGGAAAAAAAATTCTAAGTATCCTTTTTTTACTCTGTTTCATAGGAAATCAAACAGAAATTCAGGCGAATGAAATAACAATCGGTATAGCTCTTGGTTTTACTGGTCCAACAGAATCTATCGTTCCAAGTATGGCGTCTTCAGCAGAGTTGGCAGTTTCAGAGGCGAATTCCTCAAAAATATTTTTAAATGGTGAGGAAAAAGTCAATTCAATTAAGATAGATACAAAATGTGATATGTCCCAAATTAAATCAGTAAACAAAACAATTAATGAAAATAATATTATTGGAATCATTGGTGCTGCCTGCCCTGGAATATCTGAAGGAATTCTTTTGGGGTCGGCTAACGAAAAAAATATTCCTATGATTTCTCCATCGGCTACCACTCCTTTGTTGTCAATGTTAGATGAAAAAAACTTATTTTTTAGAACTACATCTCCAAGTAATAGGGATGGTGAAGTTTTAGCTAAAATTACAAAAGATAAGGGCATCAAACGAATTGCGGTTTCATTCCAAGACACAAATTATGGAAAAGAACTTGAGAAAAATTTTAAAAAAACACTTACTGATAGCAATGTAGAGATTACTGTAAGCGTACCCATAAAGATAAATAAAACTGATCTTTCAAATGAAGTATCAGTCTTAGCTGCTGCAGGAGGAGACGCTGTTGCAATTTTTACTGAAATTGAACAAGATGGGGAAAGATTAATTAAGTCAGTTCTTGACTCAGGTGCTTTCGAAAAATTTATTTTATCGGATAGGATGATAAATGAATCTACCGAAAAAGAGTTCGGCAAGTTAATTAATAATTCATTTGGAATAATTTCAGGTTCAAATACTAAAAATATTAACTCATTTTATAAAATTGCCAAAAAAAATAACATTAATACTTCAGGGCCATTTATCGGTGAGTCTTACGATGCAGCGGCAGTTATCGTTCTTGCCCTGCAGGAAAAATATTTTAAATCAAATAATAATTTATCTAAAAATATTATGTCAGTGAGTAATTCTCCAGGTACCAAAATCTATCCAGGCGAGATTGCTAAAGGTTTAAAACTTCTAAAAAAGGGAAAAAAAATTGACTATGAGGGAGCTACAAATGTTGAATTTGATATAAATGGTGATGCTTTTGGAACATTTTTAGAAAAAGAGGTTAGCAAAGGTAAATTTAGGACAAGACAGCAAAGGTAGTTCTTAATTAATAACTGTTTTTTTTAGAGGGAAATTTTTTTTGTTTTACTGAGTTTTTATATTTTATAACTGCACTTTTAATGTCTTTCTTTATATTCCCAAATTTTTTAACAAACCTAAATTTCGTTTCATTCAAACCAATTAAATCATCAGTTACAAGAACCTGACCATCACAATTTACTGAAGCGCCAATTCCTATTGTTGGTATATTAATTGCACTCGTTATTTGTTTAGAGATATCGCTAAAAATACATTCTAAAACCATTCCAAAAGCCCCGCTTTGCTCTAAATCTCGAGCATCCTTTAAAAGTTTTCTTATTTCTTTTTCATTCTTACCTTTAGACCTAAATTTTCCTTTTGTTGTTTGTGGAGTTATACCAATATGGCCTAATACGGGTATCTTATTTTTGACTAAATGTTTTACTATTTCTTTAACCCTTGTTCCCCCCTCGACTTTGACAGCATCACATTTTGTCTCTTTAATTGCTTTCTTAGAATTTTTAAGTGCTTCAGATTTATTTCTGTAGGTATTATAAGGAAGGTCAATTACTAAAAGACTTTTTTTAACACCCATTCTAGCACTTTTGGTATGTTCAATCATCATATTAAGGCTTACTTTTCTTGTTGTATCATAATTATAAAGTACAGATCCAAGAGAGTCTCCAACTAGAACTATATCTGCATGATCATCAATTATTTTGGCAATATTTTTTGAATATGCTGTAAGGCAAACAATCTTAGATTTATTTTTTTTCTTTAAAATTTTTTTTATTTTATTGTTCATTACTCTAATTCAATAGTGCTTGGTGGTTTTGAAGTAACATCATACACTACTCTGTTTATCCCTCTAATGTTGTTAATAATTTTATTAGATACATTTTGTATGAAATTTTTAGGAAAATCAAAAAAATCTGCTGTCATACCATCTTGAGAAGTTATTGCTCTTAACAAGCAAATATACTCATAAGTTCTATTATCGCCCATAACACCAACAGTTTTTACCGGTAACAAAGCAGCATATGCTTGCCAAATTTTATCATATAATTTTTCTTTTTTAAGTTCAGAAATAAAAATATTATCTGCCTGCTTTAATATTTCTATTTTATCTTTCGAGACTTTGCCTGGCATTCTTATTGCCAATCCTGGCCCTGGAAATGGGTGACGACTAATTATATCCTTAGATAAATTCAATTTTATTCCAAGTTTTCTTACTTCATCCTTAAAAAGCAATCTTAATGGTTCGCACAATTTCAATTTCATTTTTTTTGGTAATCCACCAACATTATGGTGTGATTTAATTTTAGATGTTTGACTTCCAGTCACTGACTTACTTTCAATCAAATCTGGGTATAAGGTCCCTTGGGCTAAAAATTTCACATTTTTAAGTTTTTTTGCATAGCGTTCAAAAATTTTGATAAATAGATTTCCAATTATCTTTCTTTTCTTCTCAGGTTCCGTAGTATTGTTTAATTTCTTTAAAAATTCATCTGCTGCATTTACGTATATCAAATTCATTTTTAGTTTTTTTTTAAAAGTATTTACTACTTGTTTTTCCTCATTAAGTCTTAACAATCCTGTATTAACAAATATACAGTGTAATTGTTTACCAACTGCTTTGTTTAATAGTTGTGCCACAACACTGCTATCTACACCTCCAGACAATGCACAAATTATTTTTTTATTACCAATTTGATTTTGGACATTTTTTATTAATGTTTTTTTTTGATGATCTGTTGACCAATTTTTTTTTGACTTGCATATTCCAAAAACAAAATTTTTGAGTAATAAAATTCCTTTTTCTGTGTGAGTTACTTCAGGATGGAATTGAACACCATATCTCTTGATTACATCATTTTCAATTATTGTAAATTTTGAACCTTTTGTTGATGCTGCTGCTTTAAAACCTTTTGGTAGTCTTGTTACGTGATCTGCATGGCTCATCCACACATTCCTTTGTTTACGGTTATCAAAAAAGTTTTTGGTTAATTTAGAGTTTAATTTTTTCTTTATAGTAGCTAAACCGAATTCTCTATTTTTTGCTGTTATAACTTTGCCACCATAATGTCTTGAGATTAACTGATGGCCGAAGCAAAGACCTAGAATAGGAACTTTCAAGTTTAAAATCTTTTTATTAAAATTTATTTTTTTATCTTCATAAACATTTAAAGGACCACCTGATAAAATAATTCCAAACAGTTCCTCCACATTAACTTTTTTAACTTGTTTATGATTTGATATTTCAGAAAATACACCAAGCTCTCTAACACGTCTTGCAATTAATTGAGTATATTGAGAACCAAAATCAATTATAAGAATTTTCTTAGCTCTACTGTTTTTTTTCATTTTTTGCTTCAAGATTTTGGAGTGATTTTTTAATTTCTTTTTTTTTGGAGCAAAAATCCTTACAAACTATATCTAGTTTTGTTAACAATTCATTTGCTTTAGAAAAATTTGATTTATCAAGATTAATTTGTATAAGCATATAAATTGCTTCTTCATTATTTGGTTCAAGTAGAAGAGTAGTATTCAAATTTTTTTCTTCTTCTTTCTGGTTTTTTTCAGAATTGAAAATCTTAGCTAAATATAAGTAAGATTTGGCGTCTGTAGGGTTAAATACAATATTTCTATGAAACAAAAATTTTGAATCATCAAATTTTTTATCATTGAATTTATCTACTGCTTTGTCATAAAAATTTTCCGAACCATAAGCAGTTGTTTTAAAAAACAATAAAATTACAATTAAAAAAATTTTATTTATATTCCTCATAAATATTGGCTGTTTTTTTTCACCTCATCTATACTATGAACCATACTCTCATAAAATCCAGCTTTTGTAATTTTAACAAATTTTGGTTTATTTCTAAGATTGATGACATTTTTAGAACCCAAATAGCCCATTGATGATTTTAATCCTCCAATAAGTTTAAAAATTATCTTGGATACTTCACCTTTATATTTAATTAAACCTTCTACTCCTTCTGGTACATATTTTGAACTATCCTTTTGTTTTTTTTGAAAGTATCTGTCAGCAGACCCTTTGTTCATTGCTCCAACGGATCCCATTCCCCTAAAAACTTTAAACAACTTTCCATTTTTTTTTATAATTTTACCTGGAGCTTCGTTAGTTCCAGCAATCATTGATCCTACCATTACAGCATCTGCACCTGCTGCGAGTGCTTTTGCAATATCTCCAGAAAATTTAACTCCGCCATCTGAAATCATTTTAACATTTTTGTTTAAACCTTTTTTTACATCTAGTAATGCACTTAACTGAGGAACACCAATACCTGCAACAAGTCTAGTTGTACAAATCGATCCTGGTCCAATTCCTACTTTTACTATATCTACTCCAAGTTTGCATAAAAATTTTGCTGCTTCGGCTGTAGCTATATTTCCAGCGCACAGAGATGTTTTGCTCGATTTTTTTCTTTTTATAAATTTAATTATATTTGCCACTCTTTTAGTATGGCCATGCGCAGTATCCACAACAATCAAATCTACTTTACACCTAATAATTTTCTCAGCTCGAGATAGTTCGGTATCATTAGTCCCAACTGCTGCTCCAACTACTAGCCCTTTTTTTTGAACTTTTTTTATTTCTAATATTTGATCACTAATGGAAAGATTTCTGTGAATAACTCCAATGCCCCCTGCCTTTGCCATTTCAATGGCCATTTTAGACTCTGTGACTGTGTCCATGGCGGACGAAAGTAAAGGTATTTTAAGATTTAAGTTTTTTGACAGTTTGACAGATGTATTTACTTCGGAAGGAAGAACAGAAGAATACTTTGGTGCTAAAGTAACATCATCAAAGGTGAGTGCTTCTTTTATAGGATCCATAATAGTTTATATACGATTCCTGAAAATTTAAAAGTGACTATCTTAAATTTTTACAGATGATGAAGCTTTCTTTCGAATCTTTTCTACTAGAAGGTGGTTTAAAGATTTTGCTTTCTTTAAAGTTTTTTTTTGCATTTTCAACAATTTCATTAAATGTTGAACCCATAAAAATTTTCGATAGAAAAGTTCCTTTTGGTCGCAGCATATCAATAGCATAGTGCATTGCTGTTAAAGAAAGTTCACCCGTTTGAATTGAATCTAAATTTTTATTGCCAGTGGTATTAACCGCCATATCAGAGACTACAAGATCTATTTTTTTTGGAAAATAATCTGTAATTATTTTTTGGTTTTCATTATCCAAAAAATCACCGACAACATGATAAACGTCTTTTATTTTTTCAACTTCTTTAAGATCAATAGACATTATTTTTGAGCCTTTTGATTTTTCAGATAGATATTGTGTCCAGCTTCCAGGTGCAGAACCTATGTCTAAAATACTTAAATTATTTTTAACAATTTTAAATTTTTCGTCTAACTCTTTTAGTTTATATACTGCTCTCGATCTATAACCTTCTAACTTTGATTGACGAACATACTTATCTCTTCTCTGTCTTATAACCCAGCTTTTAGAAATCTTGTTTTTTTTCAATTATAGCTAAACCTTAAACTTTTAAGTTCTTTATGATCTTGAAGATTATAAATATCAATTTTTACGCTTTTATCTAATCTCATATCGACATTATCTTTCCAAATTCCTGCAGCTAAGTGCATGATACCGATTTTATTATTTGGTAAGTAAGGCTCCACAAATGTTTTTTGGTTGCTATCGTATTTTGGAAGTAGGTTGCTTGCAATCCAATTACAATTTAAAGGTAAAAATTCTGTGTCAACTTCGTCTATGTAAACACTTAGATTTATTGCTAGCCCTTCTGAACCAAAAATTTTTCCACTTTTCAAAGTTTGTCTTAGATTTTTTTGCCATACCTCCCAACATGGTGAATTTTTTTGAAGTGAAAATACACCAATATTAATATGAGGTGCAAACGCAAGTTTTCTTGATTTTGATATATCAATATTTGATGAAAGAGCATGTTTGAAATTTTGGCTTTTAACAATCGCTAATTTTCCAAGTAACCATTTAACTTTTGACATTACTTTGTAGCCTGGGCCCATTGTTTGAGTTATTCCTAATTTTCCTTTTTCACATGCTTTGAAATATAATTCTACACACTTCCAATCATTGACCCATGCATCACAGTCTATCCAAAGATACTTTTCATAATTTGGAAAATATCTTGGCAGAAATGCTCGAGAGACTTGGCTTTTGAGCCATTCTTTTCCCATTACTTTTAAATTTGAAACTTCAATATCCCACTCTGCTTTTGTAAGTTCATCAACCTTGTTTTTTAATTGTTCTCTTTGATTGTCATTCATTCCTGCATCTAGTACACAAATTGCTATATCTTTGCTCTCGGTTTTCTTTTTAATTGAGTCAATTAATTCAATTAATAAATCAAAATACTTTTCATCTGCTAAAGAAACTATAGCGTTTGTTTTCATTTAAAGGACATCTTCTTGATCTTCACCATCTTGATTAACATGGCTAGATTTTTTGAACAGTTTACGAAAATGGAAAAAGCTAATTGGTATAAGAAGTAAGTATATTAAAGTTGATATTACTATAACGTTATAAGTATAGATTAATAACAACCCAAAAAATAAAATTAACGTAAATAATAAAAAGATTGTTAATCTCCTAGGGACTACAATCTTTTTAAAAGAGTAAGTTGGTATTTTGCTGATTAATAATATTGAAGTTAAAATAAAAAATCCAGGGACTAGATATTTGTTTTCAAATGAAAAAAGTTGAAATTCACTAAAACTATAAATTAATGGAAATAAAACTAAAATACCTCCAGCCGGCGAAGGGACGCCTTCAAAAAAGTTATCTTTCCACTTTGCGTTTGTATTAGAGGTAATATTAAATCTCGCCAATCTTAAAGCGACACAAATTACATAAATCAAACAAACTAACCACCCTACTCTTCCAAGATTATTTAAGGACCAAAAATACATTATAAAAGCAGGAGCAACCCCAAAGCTTATAACATCTGTTAATGAGTCTAGTTCTTTACCAACTTCAGATGTTCCTTTGATAAGTCGTGCAATTCTTCCATCAAGACCATCTATAATACCCGCAACTAAAATTGCTAGCACTGCAAAACCAAAGCTGCCATCAAAAGCAAATTTAATAGACGTTAAGCCTATACACACGCCTACTAGTGTAAACATATTAGGTAAAATTGATCTTGTTTTTTTGTTCGCAACTAATTTGAAATTTTTATTTTGTTGTTCCATTTTATTTTTTTGCAATTAATGTCTCACCAGCTACTGCTCTTTGGTTTACTTTTACCAAAGGTTTGTAATTTTCAAAATAAATGTCTGCCCTACTACCAAATCTAATCATTCCTATCCGATCACCTTGGTTTAGTTTTTCTCCTTTGTTTGTCTCAGTAACAATACGCCTAGCAATCAAACCAGCAATTTGAACAACTACAACCTGATCACCATTACTATTTTTTATTTTATAATAATTTCTCTCATTATCTTCGCTGGCTTTGTCTAGAGATGCATTTAAAAACTTGCCTGGTTTATATAAAATTTCCTCAATTTCACCACTGCATGGAATTCTATTTACGTGACAATCGAAAACATTCATGAATACGCTTACTTTGGTAAATTTTTTATTCTCTAAGGAAAGTTCAGAAGGACCATTAACTTCCTCTACTTTTATCACTAATCCATCAGCCGGACTTACAAGATAATTTTCATCATTTATTGGGAATCTTTCTGGATCTCTAAAAAAATAGTAAACCCATATTGTAAGAATAACACCTATTAAACCTAAGAAACTACTTATTAAATATAAAACAAGTGTTCCAAGTCCAAAGATTACTAAAAACTTATAACCCTCGTTATGTATTTTCGGAAAAACTTTATCTATCATAATCCTTTATTTGATAATTTCTGATTAATATGTATATAAAAAGCAGAAATTCAATTACTAAGATTTATACATAAATATGAGCAAAATTAAGGTCAAAAACCCAATCGTCGAGTTGGATGGCGATGAAATGACAAGAGTAATTTGGGAGTTTATTAAGAATAAACTGATATTACCGTATCTAGATTTAGGTATTGAGTATTATGATCTTGGTATGAAAAGCAGGGATGATACGTCAGATCAAATAACCATTGATTGTGCGAATGCAATTAAAAAGAATGGTGTAGGTATTAAGTGTGCAACAATTACTCCAGACGAAGCACGAGTAAAAGAATTTAATTTAAAAAAGATGTGGAGATCTCCAAACGGTACAATTAGAAATATCATTGGAGGAACTGTATTTAGAGAGCCCATTATTTGTAAAAATGTTCCAAGATTGGTACCATCATGGACTGATCCTGTGATTATTGGAAGACATGCATTTGGTGACCAATATAGAGCAACCGATTTTAAAGTTCCTGGTAAAGGAAAACTTGAAATTAAATGGACTTCTGAAGACGGTAAAGATACCAAAAATTATGAAGTATTTAATTTCCCTGGATCAGGGGTGGCTTTGTCGATGTACAATTTAGATAAATCAATAGAAGATTTTGCTCGATCTTGTTTTAACTATGGTTTGATTAAAAAGTGGCCAGTTTTCCTATCAACAAAAAACACAATTTTAAAAACTTACGATGGAAGATTTAAAGATATATTTCAGGCTGTTTTTGAAAAAGAATTTAAATCGTCATTTGAAAAGAATAATTTAACCTATGAACATAGGCTTATAGATGACATGGTTGCCTGTGCAATGAAGTGGAGCGGTAAATATATTTGGGCTTGTAAAAACTATGATGGTGACGTTCAATCAGATACTGTTGCTCAGGGATATGGTTCTCTTGGACTTATGACAAGTGTCTTGCTCGCACCAGATGGAAGAACAATGGAAGCAGAAGCTGCTCATGGAACTGTAACGAGACATTTTCGAATGCATCAACAAGGAAAAGAAACTTCAACAAATCCTATAGCATCAATTTTTGCATGGACTAGAGGACTTGCTCATAGAGGAAAATTAGACGCAAATGATGAGCTAATAAAATTTGCAAATACGTTAGAAAAGGTTTGTATTGATTGTGTTGAAACTGGATCAATGACCAAAGATTTAGCAATTTTAATTGATGCAAATCAAAAGTACTTAACTACAAATCAATTTCTTGATGCAATTGATGGAAATTTAAAAAAGAAGTTAAATTAAGCTTTTAATCTTTTCAAAACTTTCCTCTATTTTATTTGAATGAACTCCGCCAGCTTGAGCAAAATCAGATCTACCTCCACCGCCTTTTCCACCAAGAATTTCTGAACCAGATTTTACAAATTTTATTGCATCGTACTTTTTGGTTAAAGAGTCTGTAACTCCTACTGCTAAACCAATTTTATCATCTTTAATTGCATATATAACTACAATTCCCTCTTTGATATCTTTCTTGCCTTGATCAACAAGTCTTCTTAATTCTTTAAAAGGTAAGTCATCTACTTTTTGAAATCTTATATTTATCTTTTCAATATTTTGATCTTTAACAATATTTTTTTTCTTATCTGATAAAATACTCTTTACTGTTATTTCCTCTAATTGTTTTGTCAGCTCCTTAATAGTAGTTTTAAGATCTTCAGATTTTTTAATTGGTTTTCCTCCAAGCTTAGTGATTTCACTTGATAATGATTTGATAGTTTCTTCATTTTTTTGAGTAGACAAACTCGACATCTTATCTTTTGACTTTAGATATTCTTCAAGTTGTTTATCTCTTAATGCTTCAACCCGTCTAACACCCGCAGCTATTGATGACTGACTGACTACTTTAAATTTACCAACCTCACAAGTGTTTTTTACGTGTGTTCCACCACAAAGTTCTGTTGAAAAATATTTGTTACCTTCCTCACCCATAAACACAACTCTCACTTCATCTCCATATTTTTCTCCAAATAAAGCCATTGCCCCTTGTTCAATTCCCTCTTCAGGAGTCATTAATCGTGTAACGACTTCTGTCTTTGAATTTACAAATTTATTTACATTTTCATCAATTTTTTTCATTTCTTCATCTGTAATTGGCTTCATATGACTAAAATCAAATCTTAATCTATCTGGTGCAACTAATGATCCTTTTTGCATTACATGTGTTCCTAAAGTTCTTCTAAGAGATTCATGTAATAAATGTGTTGCTGAGTGATAGGCTCTTATATCTTGACGTCTTTCTGAGTTTATTTTTAATTCAACATTATCTTTTTGTTTAATTGTTCCTTTTGAAACTTTGCCAAAGTGAACAAATAAGTTTCCAATCTTTTTTTGAACGTCAGTTACCTCAAATTCATTTTCGCCTGAAGTTATTGTGCCTTTGTCGCCAACCTGACCACCAGACTCACCATAAAAAGGAGTTTGATTTAAAATAATTTGTCCTTCTTCACCTTGTTTTAATTGTTGAATTTCTTTATTATCTTTAATTATCGCAGCAACGCTTCCTTCAGCCTGATTGGTCTCATAGCCTAAAAATTCAGTTGGACCAATTTTCTCTTTTAAATTAAACCAAATTTCACTGACTGAACTATCCCCTGAACCTTTCCAATTTTTCTTCGCAAGCTCTCTACTTTTTTTCATCATCTCATCAAATTTTTTGTTATCTACTTCGAGAAATTTGTTCTTAAGAATATCTTCTGTTAAATCTAACGGAAATCCGTAAGTATCATAAAGTTTAAAAGCAACTTCACCAGGAAGAACCTTGTCTATTTTTGAGATTTCATCATCTAAAATTTTCATACCTCTTTCTAATAAAACCAGAAATTTTTTCTCCTCCATTTTCAAAGTTTCTTTAATAAGCGACTCTGCTCTTTTTAATTCTGGATAATTTTTAGACATTTCATCTAAAAGAGTTTTAAAAATATTGTAAAAAATTGGTTCTTTAGATCCAAGTAAATGCGAATGTCTCATTCCTCTTCTCATAATTCTTCTAAGAACATAACCTCTTCCTTCATTAGATGGTAAAACTCCTTCTGCAAGTAGAAACGAACTTGCCCTTAAGTGATCAGCTATTACTCTAAAACTTGATAAATTGTTTTCGTTTGGTTTAACTTTTACAGTTTCTGAAATTGAATTTATTAATTTTAAAAAATGATCTGTTTTATAATTATCATGGGTACCTTGAAGAAGTGCTGCCATTCTCTCAAGACCCATACCTGTGTCTACTGAAGGTTTAGGTAAATCTATTCTTTTATCTTTTGAAACCTGTTCATATTGCATGAAAACTAAGTTCCAAATCTCAATATATCTATCGCCATCTTGGTCTTTGCTTCCTGGAAGCCCACCTTTTAAATGATCTCCGTGATCATAAAAAATTTCAGAACATGGTCCGCATGGACCTGTTTCACCCATCGACCAAAAATTATCTGAAGTAGAAATTTTGATTATTTTATTTTCATTTAAGCCTGATATTTTTTTCCAAAGTTTAAATGCTTCTTCATCTTCATTAAAAACAGTAAAATAAAGTCTATTTTTATCTAATCCAAAATCTTTAGTTATCAAATTCCATGCAAGCTCTATTGCTCTCTCTTTAAAATAATCCCCAAAAGAAAAGTTTCCGAGCATTTCAAAAAATGTATGGTGTCTTGGGGTATACCCAACATTTTCTAAATCGTTATGTTTTCCACCTGCCCTAACGCATTTTTGAGAAGTGGTAGCTCTTTTGTAATCTCTTTTTTCTAATCCAGTAAAAACATTTTTGAATTGAACCATTCCGGAATTTGCAAACATTAATGTCGGATCGTTATTAGGAACAAGGTTGCTAGACTCAACTATTTTATGATCATTTTTCTCAAAATATTTGAGAAAAGTATTTCTTATTTCATTTAAGGTTTTTTGAGCCATATTTTTAAAATACAGCTTTTTTAAATGATGTCTATAATCTTAAGGGGAAAAAGGCGCCTGTTACAGCGCCTTTTCTTAACTAATAATGACTATTTAGCTAATTCTTTTTTACAGGAGGAGTCTCTTCTTTTTGGCTCGCTTCTATTTTTTCCTGATCAAGTGGGTTACCTTCAATTTTTTTAGTAATCACACCTGCTTTTTCTCTAATTGCCATCTCTATTTCAGCGGCAACCTTTGGATTTTGTTCTAAGTAGATTTTGGCATTTTCTCTTCCTTGACCAATTTTCTCACCTTTGTATGCATACCAAGCGCCAGATTTTTCAACTATCTCTGCTTTTGCACCAAGGTCGATTAATTCACCTACTTTACTAATTCCTTTTCCATACATTAGATCAAACTCAACTACTTTAAATGGTGGAGAAACTTTGTTTTTAACAACTTTAACTCTTGTAGAATTACCAATGATTGCATCTTTATCTTTTATCGCACCAATTCTTCTAATGTCCATTCTTACAGATGAGTAGAATTTTAATGCATTTCCACCTGATGTAGTTTCAGGACTTCCAAACATAACACCTATTTTCATTCTGATTTGGTTAATGAAAATCATCATTGTGTTTGTGTTTGATATTGAGCTAGTTAATTTTCTCAATGCCTGACTCATTAATCTTGATTGAAGACCTACGTGATGATCACCCATGTCCCCTTCAATTTCAGCTCTTGGTGTTAATGCTGCAACTGAGTCAATAACTATTACAGAAATAGAACCTGACTTAACAAGTGTATCTGCTATCTCGAGTGCTTGCTCACCAGCATCAGGTTGAGAAATTAATAATTCCTCTGTATTTACACCTAATTTTTTTGCATATACTGGGTCTAAAGCATGCTCTGCATCAACAAATGCGCATATTCCCCCAGATTTTTGAGCTTCAGCGACTACTTGAAGAGCAAGTGTTGTTTTTCCAGAAGACTCTGGACCATAAATTTCGACAATTCTTCCTTTCGGTAATCCACCAATACCTAAAGCTAAATCTAAGCTTAAAGAGCCTGTAGAAATAGACTCTATATCCATAGCTTTTTTCTGGCCAAGCTTCATTACAGAACCTTTTCCAAAATTATCAGTAATTTGACTGATAGCTGCGTCTAAAGCTTTATTTTTTTCTTTATTTTCCAAGTCTTTATCTTTCGCGGTTTTGACCACTTTTAAGTTATTTTTTGTCATTTGATGCCTTTTTTTTATTAATTGTTAACATACGAATCATGCTTTTAAATGTACACATTTTGTTCTCATTGGCAAGGATTAAATAAAAAGCTCTAAATTACTTAATAATATTGAGATATTTTGCGTTCAAAAGACCTACTGATTTTAAAAGCTCTAACTGTGACAATAGGAGGTTTCTTTCTGAATTAGCTAAATTAATTCTAGCCGTTAAAAGAATTGTATTTGATTGAATAACATCAAGAGTGGTTCTTCCAAGTCCAGTTTCATATTCAACTGTTATCCCTTCGTGAGCAATTTCTGCGGCTTTCACCTGCGCACGAACTGAAGATAACAAACTATCTGAAGATTGAAACTTAGACCAAGCGCTGGCAACGTTTGTTTCATTAGTTCTAACAGCATTATCTAAAAGTAATTGTTTTCGATTTTGTAAATTCTTGCTCCTTTCAAGAGACGCTGAATTTTTTCCTCCTTGAAATATTGGCCATGAAATTTCAGCACTTAATGTCTCTTGTTCTCTTTCATCATACGATGAGCTAAAATCATCTGACTTTGAAGACTTAGCTGAAATTGTTGCTGAAGGTGAAAATTCAGAAAGAGCAATTTTAACATCCTTTTCAGATTGGTCATACTCTAGTTTAGCAATGGTAAGATCTGGGTTATTCCCTTTTGAAATTTGAATAGCGTTTTGAAGGGATGTTGGAATATCAAATTCTATGTTTACATCTTCACTTAAACTTTCAATATCATTAAGTGGGCCTATAATTTTTTCATAAAGAAGTTTGGCGGTAACTAAATCATTTTGAGAGTTGATAAATTGTGCTTGTGCTCCAGCTAAAGATGATTCAGATTGAGCTAAATCTGCTAAAGTTATTATTCCACTTTCAAGTCTATTTTGATCAGTTTCTACTTGTCTTTCCAATAAATCTAAGTTTTCTTCATTTATTTTAAATTTCTTGTTAGCTAAAATAACCCCTGTAAAAGCTTCAGCTGCACTTAATATAACTTCTTGTTCTTTCTTTAATAATTTTGCTTTTGCTAAATTTATACCAATTTTACTTTTATCAAGGTCTGCTTTTCCACCTAAACCTTGAAAAACTTTTTGCTCTATCGTGACAGTTTGTGTTTCAGTATCTACATCAGTAATAGCAGCACTAGTTCCATCGCGATCTGTTAATTTTTTAGTGGTCGCCTCACTTTTAGTGCCAGTAATTGTAACGGAAGGTAAAAACTCACTCTTTGATATTTTTAAATCTTCTTCTGAAACTAAGATGTTTTCTCTCTCTGCATTTAGCTCAGGGTTACTCAAATAAGCGTCCTGTAATGCTTTGTAAAAATCTGCAGCATACGAATTTTGTACCGAAAAAAATAAAATTAAAATTATTAATCTGAAAAAATTAAACATGTTTAAATCTTACCTTTTTAATTTGATGTTTTTCATTAAGATCTATAACTGCTGAAGAATATTTTGGAGTATACTTAAACATATTTTGAGTAATTCTTTGATAAGTCATCATAAAAGTTTCAACTTCTTTCTCATTCATTATTTTTGAATTTTTTTTAGTTCCACTTTTCAATTTTAGTTTTTTCTCTTGTTTCAATCTCCATCTTTTTAGTAATTTAAAATTTTTAGCTTTTAAATATAACAGACTATCCAATTGATCAAAGAGTTTTGAATATTTAGATTTAAGTTGATTATTAACATAACTTCTCCAAATCTTTTTATTGTCTGCATTTTTTTCTAAAACATTTATTGGTCTTTTTAAAGATTTACTATTTTCAGGTTTAGCACCAACACACCATCCTTCCAAAATTAAAATATCTGGTTTCTTTTTTAATTTGAACCAACTATTTTTTTTACACCTATCATCAATTGATTTGTCAAATTTTGGAATGATAATTGGTCTAAATGTATTTTTTTTAACTTTCCTAAAAAGATTAATCATTAAATGTATATCGTGTGTGCCTGGAACCCCTCTTGTAAGTAACAAGGGATGTCTATTTTTTGACAATAGAATTCTTTCTTTTCTAGTTTTATAAAAATCATCTATAGAAATTTTGAAAACTTGTAATTTAAAATACTTGATAAGTACTAATCTTAATAAAGTTGAAATTGTTGTTTTTCCAGTACCTTGACCTCCTGCAAGACCCACCAGCAAAGTTTTTTTATTTTTCCTTTTTTTGTTAATCCAAAAACATAAAGGAATTATATGGGATTTTATCATTTGATCTTTGTTTTTAAACTTTTCTTTTTTTTGTTTCTTGTGACCGTATATATTTTACACAATCTTTTCTTACTTTTTCGAAACACTCTTTATAATTTTGCATCTTATTTTTTTTGGTCTAATGGGTGATTTTCACCATTATTGACTGGAACATTTTTTAAAGCAAAAGTATCTATGTCATCAATACATGCAATGTTTATTCCATAAATTTTCGGATTAATTCTTGGTCTATTGTGAGTATGAATACCACATATAGAACAGAAATAGTGTTTGGCAACTTTTGTATAATATTGATAAAGTTTCAATATTTTCTCACCTTTAATTAATTTGAAATCATTTTCTCCTACTACACCAATTATGTATCCTTTTCTTTTACATAAAGAGCAATTGCATCTCATGAATTTTTCGATACCTGTTTCAGGTATCTTTACTTCAGCTTCAACTTCACCACAGTGACATTTTAATTTTTTTATCATTTTTCTATTCTATCCATTTTATGATTTTTACCATCATTTACTCTTACTTTAAGTTCAAATAATTCTTTGGTTGATATATCTTCTAAACATCCAACGTTTACTCCATATGTATTTGGATCGCTCCTTCTCAAATTATGAGTGTTTATTCCACAAACAGAACAAAAAAAGTGCTTTGCAGCTTTTGTATTGAATTGGTAATATTTAATTTTTTCTGCACCCTTAACTATTTCCAAATCTTTTTTGTTCACTATTGTTGTTATAGAGCCTTTTCTTTTACAAATAGAGCAGTTACATCTGTAATAATCATTTGATTTTTCATTTAATTTTATTTTTATTTCTATCTCTCTGCAGTGACATGTTAATTTTTTCATCTCTTTTTTACTCTATCCCTTGTAAAAGTTATCCACAACGTATCAAAATGTGGTTTCAGTGTTCTCGTTTTGATTCACTTTTGATTCAATTTCAGACTCAAAATACAACCTATTTGACTATATCGATTTATTAGGCTATTAATTGTAAAAGAACAAAATAAGAACATTTATGAAGCTAACTATACCCTATTATTTACACAAAGCTGGAGCAGGTTTTCCTTCACCAGCTACAGACTACATTGAGGAAGACATAGATCTAAATGTTCACCTCATAAAGAATGTTCCTGCAACATTTATAATTAGGGTGCAGGGAAAATCTATGGTCAATGCTGGAATTTATGATGGAGATCTATTAGTTGTAGACAAAAGCCTAAAGCCTAAAAACTTTTCTACTGTTATAGCGAATGTTCACGACGAACTTGTTGTTAAAAGTTTTGTCAAAGAAAAAGATAAACAATTTCTAACCTCTGGATCTAAAAAATTTGAGGATAGAATTTTAATAAATGAAGAAGCAGATGTTTTTGTTTGGGGGGTCGTAACTTATGTCATCCACTCTGTATACTAAAAAAATTGCATTGATAGATTGTAATTCTTTCTATGTTTCTTGTGAAAGATTATTCAACCCAAAAATAAGAAGGCTACCTGTGGTAGTTCTTTCTAATAACGACGGGTGTATAATATCAAGATCTAACGAAGCTAAAGCCCTGGGGATTAAAATGGGAGAGCCTTATTTTAAAGCAAGAAATATTATTATAAAAAATAATGTTCAGGTATTTTCTTCAAACTATTCTCTATATGGGGACATATCACGAAGAGTAATGCGAACACTAAAAAGATTTAACTCAAAAATAGAAGTTTATTCTATTGATGAAGCTTTTTTAGATTTATCTAATTTTTCGGACAAAGACGTAAAGGATGTTGGTAAAGAAATTAGAAACACTGTTTTACAGTGGACTGGTATACCAACTAGTATCGGAATAGCTGAGACTAAAACTTTAAGCAAGGTTGCAAATCATATAGCAAAAAAACAAAAGTCGGGTGTTGTAAGCTTGGTCAATATTAAGGACTTAGACCCAATACTAGAAAAAGTTGAAGTAAGAGATATATGGGGAGTTGGAAAACAACTATCAAAGTTTTATATCAAAAATGGAATTTATAATGCAAAACAATTAAAGAATGCTTCAAATACTTGGATTAAAAAAACAAAAAACGTTCTTAGTTCAAGAACTGCTATGGAGCTTAGAGGTGTTCCTTGTATTGAAATTGAAACTAAACAAGCAAAAAGAAAAAGTTGTTGTGTATCGAGATCATTTGGAAAGAAAGTAGAAAAACTCAGAGAACTGAAAGAATCTGTAACAAGCTACTGTTTAAATGCAGCAGAAAAAATTAG
This sequence comes from uncultured Pelagibacteraceae bacterium, assembly GCA_902584225.1. Classification (GTDB taxonomy): domain Bacteria; phylum Pseudomonadota; class Alphaproteobacteria; order Pelagibacterales; family Pelagibacteraceae; genus Pelagibacter. Next base: position 19,861 of record CACHYX010000004.1, on the reverse strand, counting down.
ATCTGAGTCGCTAGTCTGCAAATCTATCACAGTTTTTATAAGAACAAGTCCTTTTCAAAATAAGGGTATATTCTATTCAAATTCAAAGACAATCGATTTTCCTATTGCCACAAATAATAGTATTGAAATAGTTAAAAACGCTCTTACAGGTCTTGATCTAATATATAAAGATGGATTCAAGTATCAAAAAGCTGGTATAATTTTGTCGGGTTTATCTGACTCTGAAAAAGGAAATAGTTTATTTAAGTCTACAAAAGACGAAAGAATTAAAAACTTAATGCGATCTATTGATAACACTAACTATAGGTATGGAAGATCAACAATTAGCTTGGCAAGTGCAGGGATAAATAAAAGATGGAGTATGAGAAGACAATATTCCTCAAAAATCGATACTGCAGATTTTTATTCTTTGCCTAAAATACTAGCAAACTAGTGCGGACGTACATCCCCAATGTTTGAGAGTGAAGCATCGAATTCTTTAATGTTTTCTCTATTGGATAAATTGAAAATGATAAATAAAAACAAAACAAGAAGAAGTAAAGGAAAGATAGTAATTAAGGAAATATTTTTATTTATGATGGCAAAATAAATTACAAAAAATAAAATTGATCTTATAGTAACATTAAGCTTAAAAACAGAGATAATAGATAAACTATGTTTAACTAGATTTAAAAAACTCATTTTCGATGGCCCAAAATAACGTTTGCCTCTAGTTGATTTAATAGATCCAAAACTCTTTTCAATTTTAACAAGCGATCCAGAAAAACTATTCCAGGAAGATTTTTCTATGATAAACTTTTTAACCACTGATTTAGGTAAACAGGTGAAATTTCCAAATTTGATATTTTTTCCAGTAAAGAAATATGTCAAAAATTTATGGATTACATAAAAAAAGGTAAAAACTGATCCTTCAGATCTTTTTATTCTTTCACCAACTATAGCTTTTTCAACGTAATAATCTGTGCTTTCAATAAATTTAGTAATTTCATCAGGTCTGTCCTCCCCGTCACCATCCATTGGAATTACATAGTCAAAATCCTCTTTATCATAAATATATTTCAAACCAGTCGCAATTGATCTAGCATGACCAACATTTTTTAATAAACTGATAACTTCAACTTTGATTTCCTCAGTAGAGTATTTTTTATCGTCATATTTCTCAGTTGAACCATCATTAATTATAAAAATTGAGAACTTACAATTAATGTTTTTTACCTTCAAATTTATATCTTCAACAAGTTTTTCAAGAGACTGCCAATCGTTATAAACTGGAATTAAGATTATTATTTTTTTCATTTATAACCTACGCAAACTTTTTTAGTACAAATATAGGCATTTAGTAAATCAACATTTTTTTGGTTTATTTCACCAAGCCAGACAGGCCTTCCTTCCATGTGGTAAGATATATTGCCTGCATGCCACTCATCTCCTAAAACTACATTAATTGACTCCGTAAAATCTTTTTGCCAAACTTGAAGAACTTTATCAGCTTCAACCTTTCCCCTATAGTCAGTTCTTTTATCTTCATAAATGAGTGAGACCAGACCATATGTAATTGGAGATAATAAAAACAAAATAAAAAATGGTTTGAAAAATTCTTTAAACGTTTGTTCGTCATCTTTAATATCAAACATACTTAAAATAAGAACACCGAAAAAAAGATAAAAAGGTGTCATCCACATTGTTCTTATTTTTGAGCCAGTTACTACTGAAGTTACAAACATTAAAACTATTGGAAGAAAGTTTATGAGTAAAATAAAATATTTTTTTTTATCTTTTAAATCTAATCTTATTTTTATTTTTTTAATTATAAAATAACAAAGAACAAAAAAAGGAATTAATATTCCAATTTGTTTTATCAAAAATATAATTGGAAACTTGAGGTGATTTAAAAAACTATAATCTACTAGTCCTGCTCTATTAAAAGCATATTTAATTGTTATAAAATCATTTTGAAAAAGCCAAATTAAGTGAGGGACTAATAAAACAAAAAATATTTCAATTGGTAAATAATGTTTAAAATCTATTTTCCTAGTTTTTGTTATGAAAAACTCATAGGCAAAAATCATTACTACTGATAAAAGTAAGTAAGCAAACAAATACTTTGTTAAGAAACCAATTGCAGCTGTAACACCTAACAAAATTAGTATTACAGTATTTGTGTCTTTCTTCATGTATAATTCCCATGAAAGGTAAACCGTAAGAGCCCAAAAAGGTAATTGGCAAACGTTTACGTTAAATTCTGGCGTAGTAAAATTGTAAAAGTATATTCCCTCTAGAATTAAAACAGAAAAAAAACTTAGAGTTTTATTTTGAAAAAATTCATTTGAAAATATCCATACTATATAAAAGGCTGATATTACAAAAATTTGACTTAAAAAATAATAAGCAATGTCATTACTTCCGAAAAGAAAATAAAAAAATTCAACAAAGAAAGCGCTCACTGGTGGATGCTTGTTATATCCCCAATCTAAATTACTACCCCAGGCTAATGCTTCTATTGTATCTAATGGTAAATTATTATTTGTTATTGAAGGAATCAAAGTCCAAACAAATAAGTGTGCAATTAAAAAAAGATAGAATAAATTACTTATATTCTTTTTTTTAAACATATATTTATATATTTATACAATTAATGGTTTCTTGACACCATTTAATTGCTGAATATACTGCGGGCGCTTTAGAAATTAAAATGGTTAAAATTTCAAAAAACTACGTTCCAAAAGAATCAGAAAAATATATGTGTGAAAAACATAAGCTGTTTTTCAAAAACAAATTATCAGAGTGGAAAAAAGATCTAATAAGATCAAATAACGAAGCTCTGTATAATAGTTCAATGGATGACAATAGCACATCAGCAGATATTGTGGATCAAGCAAGTTCATACACTGACAAAAATGTTGAGATGAGAGCTATAAATAGACAGATAAAACTTATATCTAAAATCGATGCTGCGCTAAAAAGAATTAAAGATGGAACATATGGTTTCTGTGAAGATACAGGTGAACCAATTGGAATTAAGAGATTAATTGCTCGTCCTGTAGCAACATTAAGTATTTCTGCTCAAGAAAAACATGAAAAAGAGGAAAAAGTTTACGCAAGTGATGTTTAGGGAAAAGATATTTTTTCTCCTTTATTCATAAAATCGTAACCTTTGATAACCGCTGCTCTTCCTGCAATATCATTATACCATCTCGTCAAATTTTTGTATTTCTTTAAACCGATATCATGCCAGTCATGCCTAGCAATCCATGGCCATGTAGCTATGTCAGCAATTGTGTACTCTTCACCTGCTAAAAATTTTGATTGTGATAATCTTAGATCTAAATCGTTATAGATTGCCTTTGAAATTTTAAAATATCTATCTTCCCCAAATTTACTTTTTCCAGGATTATAATGATGAAACTGGTGATGTTGACCTAACATTGGTCCAACATATCCCATCTGGGCCATTAACCATTGATTGATTTGGTCTCTATTTTTTTCGTCATAAAACTTACCACTTTTATTACCCAGGTAGATCAAGATTGCACCAGACTCAAAAATTGTTTTATCGCTATCATGATCTTTTATTACAGGGATCTTATTAAATGGGCTTATCTTTTTAAACTCAAGGTTAAATTGTTCATTTTTAAACAGATTAACCTTCGTAACTTTGTAATCGTATTGAATTTCCTCAAGCATAATTGAGATCTTTTTTCCATTAGGCGTATCTGCTGTAAAAAGCTCAATCACCTTTTACGCCAAGTCTGTTTTTAATAGCTTTTGAAGATGTTGTAAACTCAAAACGATATTTCTCATTTGGCCTAGCTAATTTGAAACATGCCCTTGCTGCTAAAGCCCCTTCGTGGAAACCTGATAAAATTAATTTTAATTTCCCTGGATAGTTACAAATATCACCAACAGCATAAATCCCTTTTTGGTTTGTTTCGAATTTTTCAGTATCAACTTCGACTGTTTTTTTATTAATATTTAGCCCCCAATTTGCAATTGGTCCTAACTGCATAATAAGCCCAAAAAAACCTATTACATAATCTGTTTTTAAATTTTTAATATTTTTATCATCATCTTCAATATCTATACTTTCAATTTCATTTGAACCATTAAGTTTTTTTAATTGAAATTTAGTAAAAAGATTTATCTTTTTCGATTTTGCTAGCTCATGTACTTTATCAACAGTTGCCTGAGCGCCTCTAAATTCATCCCTTCTATGTATCAGATTAACATTACAATTATTTGACAGTTCAACAGCCCAATCTAAAGCACTGTCCCCACCACCGAAAATTGAAACTGTTTTGTCTTTAAAAATATTTTTATCCTTTATTGAATATAAAATTGATTTATTTTCAAATTTTTCTTGACCCTCAACTGAAAATTTTCTTGGTTCAAATGATCCAACTCCACCCGCAATTATGACATTTGGTGTAGTAAAAGAAGTTCCTTTATTTGTCTTAACAATCCACTTATTACCATCTTTTTTTACTTCATCAACCCTTTCAGATAAATGAAATTTAATATTAAATGGTTTTAGTTGATTAATTAAATTTTTAGTAAGCTCTTCGCCTGTACATTCTGGAACTGCTGGAATATCATAAATTGGTTTGTCAGGGTAAAGTTCTATACATTGTCCACCTATTTTATCTAAGTTATCAACGATCTCACAATCTAAACCAATTAATTTTAATTGGTGTGCAGTAAAAAGACCAGTTGGTCCAGCTCCAATAATTAACGCATCTGTTTTAATCATTAAGTTTGTTTTTCTGGCATGTCTACTACCAAACCATCTAAATCATCTGAAACAATTATTTGACAGCTTAGTCTGCTATTTTTTTTTGGCTCATAAGCTTGGTCTAACATATCGTCTTCACCTTCATTTTTTTTGTTAATCTTATCAAACCAATCTTCTTTGACATAAACATGGCAAGTTGCACAAGCCATGCTTCCTCCACAATCTGCATCAATTCCAGGTATATCATTTTGAACGGCACCTTCCATAACGGTTAGTCCGTTTTGAACGTCTACTGTATGGTTCGTTCCATTATGTTCTATGTAAGTAATTTTTGCCATTAAATTTATATAAGCACAAAAAAAAATAGGGCAAGTGGTTAAACTCGCCCTATTTTAAAATTAAGATAATTTTAATTATCTAGCTCTCGCTGGTGTACTTGAAACTGCAGCTGCCCAAATAACTAGACCGAATGCGATCTTGTTAATAAAGTCAGCTAAATTGTAAATGATGTTCAATGAAGCTGCATCAATTCCACCTGTTAGGTAACCAAAAATGTAACCTAATGGGTAAATTGCCCAACCGATTGTTACGATCATTCTCATTGCACCGAAAGCTGTAACAAGTGCTTTGTTACCACTCTTAGATGCTGCTTTACCAGCTTCACCTGAGAATACTTCATATAAGATGTAGATCCATCCAGCCATACCGATTACGAAACCAAGTGTAGCGTTGATGTAACCTGCTTCTCCTAAGTATCCACCTACTAGCATTACCACTGATCCGATTAGTAATCTCCAGAAAATTCCTGAAGGTACTTTTCTTATCGCTGCTAATATTAGATAAAACTCAATCATTTGTAACGGTACTGTAATTAACCAGTCAATGTATCTGTACACTGTTGGTGAGTCACCTGTAATGATCCATACTTCTCTCATGTACATGTAGTGAACAAATGCAACACCTGTTACTAGACCTGCAACTGTTATAGATGTTTTCCAACCACCAGCTACTGAACCTCTTTCCATAAAGAAAAAGACAGTTGCTGCAGCCATACCCATAGAAATTAACCAAAATGATATTCCTACAAGGTCATCCGTAGCTAACAGAACAGTCTCTGCTGCGTTTGCCGCACCAGCAAAGCCCACTAGAGCTAATGCTGCTAATGCAAACAATTTTAGTTTATTCATAAAAAACTCCCTCTTTAGTTAGTTTTTTGTTAGTTTAAATTTAAACTACGACCTAAACTCAATTTAGATCAAAGTTGGGGTCCTATTATCAAATATAAAGAGTTATTAGAAGAGTTATTTAGGACTAATTTAGGTTGATTTTACTCGCTTTTTGAAATTAAATGCAACTAACACGTAGAAAAAGCCTTAAATAACAAGATTTTGAGTCATTAATTATGAGCAAGAAATTTGAGCAAATTTACAACCAATCTATATCAAAGCCAGACGAATTTTGGAGGGATGTATCGGAAGATATATTCTGGTTTAAAAAGCCAACTAAGATTTTAAATAAGACTAATCCCCCATTCTACAAATGGTTCGAGGATGGATCAACGAATACTTGCTATAATGCATTAGATTTCCACATTGATAACGGTTTAGGGGAAAAAACTGCTCTTATTTACGATAGTCCAATTACAGGTAACAAAGCAAAGTTTACTTACAATGAACTTCGGTCAAAAGTTTCGAAATTTGCAGGAGCCTTAAAAAATCAAGGTCTTAAAAAAGGTGATAGAGCTATTATTTATATGCCAATGGTGCCTGAAGCTGTTGTAGCCATGCTAGCATGTAGTAGAATCGGTGTTATTCACTCAGTAGTTTTTGGTGGATTTGCCTCTAACGAACTTGCAAGTCGTATTGATGATAGTAAAGCCAAAATATTAATAACCTCATCCTGCGGTTTCGAGCCTGGAAGAACTGTAGAATATAGACCACTTGTAGATGGAGCATTAAAACGTGCAAATCATTCAATTGACAAAGTTATTTTTTTTCAAAGAAAGGGCCATGAAGTAAATTTAAACGCTCCAAAAGAAATCAGTTGGGATGAAGCTTTGTCAAATGCAAAAGAGACAGATTGTGTAGAGATGAATTCAAATGAATATGCTTATATTCTTTATACATCGGGCACTACTGGTGTTCCAAAAGGAATTGTAAGAGATATTGGTGGTCATATAGTGGCTCTTAAATGGACCATGAAGAATATTTATAACATAGATGAAGATGATGTTTGGTGGTCTGCGAGTGACATTGGTTGGATCGTAGGTCATTCTTATATTGTTTATGCTCCTTTATTTAAAGGTTGCACAACTGTCTTATTTGAAGGAAAGCCTGTAGGAACTCCTGATGCTGGTGCTTTTTGGAAAATGATTTCAGACTACAAAATTAAATCTTTATTTACAGCACCAACTGCATTCAGGGCTATAAAAAAAGAAGATCCGGAGGGAAAATTTTTTTCAAAATATGATTTAAGTTCTTTTAAGTCATTATTTCTTGCAGGAGAACGTGCGGATCCTGATACAATTAAATGGGCTGAAAATTTACTTCAAGTCCCAGTGATTGACCATTGGTGGCAAACAGAAACAAGCTGGGCAATTAGTTCAAACTGTACTGGAATTGAAATGATGAAAACAAAATATGGCTCCGCATGTAAGGCTGTACCGGGTTATGATGTAAGAGTAATTAAATCAGACCAAACTTTAGCAAAACCGAATGAAATGGGAGATATAGTTGTTAAACTACCGTTGCCTCCAGGAACATTTCCTACTCTTTGGAATGCAGACAAAAGGTATGAGGAAAATTATATGTCAAATTATAAGGGTTACTATCAAACCTATGATGCAGGCCATATTGATGAGGATGGGTATATTTGGATTATGTCTAGGACTGATGACATTATAAATGTTGCAGGTCACAGATTATCTACTGGGGCAATCGAAGAAGTGTTATCAGAACATCAATCAGTTGCAGAGTGTGCAGTTCTTGGAGTTACAGATAAATTAAAAGGCCAATTACCTATCGGACTTATTGTATTAAAAGCTGGTGTGGATAAAGATAATGAAACAATTTCAAAAGAGTGTATTCAAATGGTCCGAGATAAAATTGGTCCAGTAGCTGCATTTAAAGTTGCGATAGTTATAAAGAGGCTTCCAAAAACTAGATCAGGTAAAATTTTGAGGGGAACGATAAGAAAAATTGCAGATAATGTCGAATATAAAATGCCTCCAACAATTGATGATCCAACAATCCTAGATGAAATAAAAGAAGATCTAATTAAGAACAATATAGTAAAAAGTGGCTAGAGTTTTAAAGAAAATATTAGATTAAAGAATTAATAACACTTAAATATTTTTTTAGATTTTGATCATAATCAAATCTTTTTAAATTTCTGTGACCAACTAAAATTTTTTTTGATAACAATTTCTTGTTTTTTGAGTAATACAGAATTAAATTTGATAATCTTCTATAATCACCTATTTTAAATAAAAGTCCTGCTTTTCCGTTTAAAAGTATCTCTTTTGGTCCAGATGGACAGTCGGACGAAATAATAAGTTTCTTTAAAGTTTGAGTTTCTAATAAAACATTTGGCAAACCCTCGTACAATGAAGATAATATAAAAATATCAGATGATTTAATTAGATTGTAAGGATTATCTTGATAATTGATTAATTGAACTTGTTTAGAAAGATTATTTTCATAAATATATTTTTTTAAGTTTTCCTTTTCAACACCCCTGCCAACTAATAATAAATTAAATTTTATTTTATCTTTTATTCTGTTAACGGCTTTAAGAAGGGTAAGTTGATCTTTTTGGGCGGTGTATCTGCCTATATTTATCAAGTTTAATTTTTTTTTATCAAACTTAATTTTACCTTTGATTTTTGATTTTTTGATAATTTCGGTTTTGTTCAATGGATTATAAATGCATTCAGCATCAATATTAAATTTCTTTTTAAATCTTTTTTTAAAATCTAAACTATTAACTATAATTTTATCAGCCTTTGCAAAAAAATACTGAAAAAGTACATGCTTAAATTTACTATCTAGCCATCCATCAGGAGCTGAATTCGCTCTAATAACTACTTTTACACCTAACAATTTACATAATAATGTACAAAAAATATTTCCTTGGAAAGAAAAAACTAAAACATTTCTATCTTTTATAATTTCTAAGAAAAGCAGAAATGATCCAACAAAAAACTTTTTTCCCCTTCCTATTCTGTTCCAAAAATCAGCCACCGGTGAAACAATATTAATTTTATTATTGAATTTTTTTTTAAATTCATTTGAGACAGTAACTACGGAAATTTTATTAATTTTATTTTCCAAATAATTTGTAATTATAAATAAATTCTTTTCAACTCCACCGCCTTCAATTGAGGGTATAAATATGATAAGTTTTTTCTGCATTTATATAATTAATTATAACCTAGCAATCAATTTTGTTATAATTAAGAATTTTAAAATACATTAAAATGTAAATATCAAGAGTGTGCTCGCTTATTTTAGAAATGATGAAAAAGCAAAAATGATTTTTGTTAAATAAAAATCAAAAGTCTTGTATTTTTTGTAATTTTTTTTATTTATAAGATTTATAAACTTAAAGGCTTGGTTTCTTCTATTCCACCAAGCAAAATTTAAAAATTTTTCATACTTTTTTTCATTAGAGTTTGGTAATTGCCTGTAATAAGTCAAATAATCACTTGATAAATTAAATTGATTTTTTTTTATTGCATAAAAACTTGCTAATCTAAAATCAATCCACAGATCAGGACAATCTTTGAAAAAGATTTTTCTAATTACAAATTCTAAACTTTTTTTTCTCAAACTTATACAGCTTGTAGGTGGAAATCGTGGCCAACTATTTTCTCTTTTCCCATATTTAATATCAGTTTTTTTAATATCTTCTTTTGAGAAAAAAAGTGGTTTATCAAAAAGTATATCTTGTTTTTTATTATTCCCAAAAAATTCGACTATTTTCTTAATCTTATTTTTCTTAAACCAATCATCAGAGTCTAGTAAGCAAATTATTTCACCTTTAGATTTTTTTAAAGATCTTTTTATTCCAACTATTTGATTATGTGAAGAAAACTCTCCTCTTAATCTATTCTTAATTATCTTTATTTTTTTATATTTATTTTTTTTTTTTAGAGTTACGATTCTTTTTAATGATTGATCTGAAGAATTGTCATCATAGAAAATGACTTCTAGCTTATTGTAATTCTGGTTGATCGCAGATTTAACAGCCTTTTCACAAAAATTTTCTTTGTTAAAATTATTTATTAAAATGGAAACTAAAGGTTCTTTTTTAATCATTTTAAACTTCTTTTTTTTGCGTGAGTATCATACCAACCTGGACATGGTATACCTGTGAATTTTCTGAACAATTTTAAAAGAAATCTTGTTAATATAAAGTTTCTTAAGATCGAGTAGTCCCCAAATAATCTATAAAAAAAGAAAATATTTTTATATTTTTTCTTTGCTTGTCCTTCACTTAACCAATCACCTGGTAGATCGTCTCCAAATAGACCACTAGAGCCTTCAACAAAATTATAATCAACATATTTACCCTCAGTAGTATTTTGGTCCTCCTTTTGTTTTGAAATACCATCTTGTTGAACTATTTTAAATTTATCATAACCCAACTTTTCAAGAAGTTGAATTTCATCAAGTAGCAACTTAAAGTCTTTCTTCTCAGACTCTATTGAAATGTAATCTGGTTTTTCATTAAAGCTTAACAATGTTTTACAACAGTGTAAGTCCATTCCCTCTATATCTATTTTAAGATAATAGGGGACACCGTATCTTTTTAAACATCCGTAAAAATCAACTTCGTTTATATAAATTATTTCGCTAGAAGCTTTATTCATCTTATTTCTTTCTGCCCAATCTGACAAAATAGTTCCCCAAACACTATTTACTTTATTTTTATAGAATTTTATTTTTTTGTTAGAAATTTTATCTACAATAGCACCCTCAACAATGATTAGTTTTTTTTTTGCTATTTCATTTTTAAATCTATTCTGACATAGAGCTATTAATTCTGGATCAGCCTCAAAACCTATAACATTAAAACCCTTTTTGAGATAAAAATCTGTATCTTCACCTTTATGCATGCCCACATCGAAAATTAGATTTTTTTTTAGCAGATTTTTCCTCTTAATTAATTGAATTCAAGGGGTTTACCCTCTGGCTCGCCAATTAATTTATCCTCTTTCATTTTAAATTTACCATTAACAATTGTACCAACCGGTTTACCTTTAAAAATATAGCCATCAAATGGTGTCCAACCACATTTGCTTTTAATGTTATCATTTTTAATTTCTATAGACTTATTTAAATTTACAATTGTAATATCAGCATCATAATTTTCTTTTAAGTATCCTTTATTTTTTATTCCAAAAATTTTGACAGGATTTTCACATATTAGTTTCATTAGTTGCTCAATCGTTAATTTTTTATTATTTACATGGTCCAGCATCACAGGAAGAAGAGTTTGAACGCCCGGCATTCCTGATGGGGAATTAGGATACTTCTTATCTTTATTAGTTTTTAAGTGAGGTGCATGGTCTGAACCAATAGTATCATTATAATTATTTCTGACTGCATACCAAAGACGATCATAATGCGATTTATCTCTAATTGGTGGATTCATCTGAGCATAAGTTCCTAAATTTTCATAACAGTCAGGTGCATAAATAGTTAGGTGTTGAGGAGTAATTTCAAAAGTAATGTTACCTTTGTTTTGAGATAAAAAATCAACTTCTTCTTTAGTGGTAACATGGAGTATATGTGCTCTTTTGTTGTATCTTTTTGATATTTTAACGATTCTCCTAGTTGAGGACATAGCAACTTCTTCATTTCTCCAAACTGGATGTGATAATACATTGCCCTCCTCAATAAGTTTTTTTCTAATTTTTAAGATTTCCTCGTCTTCAGAATGTACTGCTACCACTTTTGAAGCATGTTCAAAAACCTTTTCGATATCTTTTTCTTTATCAACTAATAAATTACCAGTGGAAGATCCTGCAAAAAGTTTAATTCCACAACATCCTTTTAATTCTTTAAGTTTTTCCAAGGTCGTGTAATTTTCAGCTGTTGCTCCAAAATAAAACGCATGGTTACAAAACATTCCTTTTCCTATTTTTATTTTTTTGTCAAATTCTTCAAAATTTGTTGTAGGTGGATTAGTATTTGGCATTTCAAAAACAGATGTTATACCCCCCATAACTGCAGCTTTGCTACCCGAATTTAAATCCTCCGCATCTGTTGATCCTGGTTCTCTAAAATGAACTTGTGTATCAATACATCCTGGTAATACAGTTAATCCTTTGGCGTCAAACACTTCTTTCGATTCATCTTTTAAATCCCCAATTTTTACAATTTTATTCTTGAGTATCCCTATATCTTTTTTCTTTAGAGTTCCATCGATATAGCATTCACCATTTTTAATGATTATATCTAACATTGTTTTTGAAAGTAGATATATTATAACAGAATAATAATCAATTATGAATTTAGAAAAAGTTTATATTTTAGACGATAGAGCGATCTTATATATAAATGGATCAGACTCTGACAAATATCTACAAAACCTTATCTCAAATGATATAGAAAAAGTAAATGAAAATAAAAGTTGTTTTGCATCTTTGCTTTCACCTCAAGGAAAGTTTTTATTTGATTTTCTAGTACTCAAACATAAAGACGGTTATTTTTTAGATTGTGAAAAAAAAATAGTTGATCAACTTTATAAAAAATTAGTTATGTATAAATTGAGATCAAAGGTAGAAATTTTAAATTTAAGTAATGAATTTGTGGTAGCTGCCTTTAGTTACAACAAATTCTTATCAATAGAAGGTGCAAAAGATGAATTGGGATATACTTTTAAACATAACGAGGACCATGTTCTCCTTGATCCAAGAAATAAAAAGTTAGGGGGAAGAATTATTGCTAATCTTGAAAAGCTATACATGTCCCTAAAAAAAATGAAACTGAAATCCTCTAGCATTGATGAATATCACAAATTGAGCTTTGAGCTAGGCATACCACAAAGTAATATGGATCAACTACAAGAGAAACTATTTGGAATAGAGTGTAATTTTGTAGAACTAAATGCAATTGACTTTAAAAAAGGTTGTTATGTTGGTCAAGAAAATACTTCACGTATAAAAAATAAAGATAAATTAAATAAAAGATTATTGCCACTTCAAGTAAAAAAAGGCTCAATAAATAATAATGACCCAATTACTTCTAATAATGTAGAGATTGGTAAAGTTTTGATAGCAAATAAATTTAGTTTTGCTCTAATCAAATTTAAAGAGAAGGAGTTTGAATATAATAAAGAATTTAAGTGCGGGGAAGCAAATATCGAAATATTAAAACCTAACTGGCTGAATTAGTGAAAAATAGGAAAATAATAAATCCATCTAAATTAAAATTTACTCCATTTAACAGTTATGGAAAACCAATTTCAGGTATAAGTTGGCATAAAATATCTTATAATCAAAATACTGGTGTTGGAAGTTACATACTAAAAATGGCTCCCGGTACTAGTAGTCTAAAACATAAGCACCAAAACTATGAGGAATTTTTTGTTTTGGATGGAGAACTAACGGATGAAGATAATACAACTTTCAATAAAGGTGATTTTATCTCGTATAAGCCAGGTTCAAAACATTCATCTTTTTCTAAAAAAGGATGTTTATTATTAGTGTTTTTAAGAAAAAAAAACAAAGCTATCTAGATGGTGCGGCCGGAGAGATTTGAACTCTCATGGACTAGGTCCACACAGCTTTGAACTAAGCCACTTCTAACTCGCTCTCTCTAAACGAACACACTCACAACACAGTGCGCTCATTAAAAATATTTCTTAATTCCAAATTTTAGATACAAAACATCATCAATTGCCATTGTATCAGTTACGTCATAAATTCCTGATCCATCTAATTCTTGATTATTGTCAACTATAAATTTTGTCAAACCCAATCCAGATATAAAATTAAAATCTCTAAAAGGTTTTTCATAATCTATTCCTAAATTTATTCCGTAAGCATTAAATTTTTGAGTTTCAGAACTTGCGTTATTATTATAATTAACAACCACATCAGTGGCATTAAATCCAAGTTTATAAAATAAAACACCTGACGTTATATTGTGACCTAGAATATAATTTAAACTAAATGAATTTTCTAAAGTAGTTTCTGAACTTCCAATAGAACTAGAGCTTATTTTGGGGTTTGCTTCATATCCCTCTGAATAATTTAATTCAAATCCACTATAGCCAAAAAATCCATTGGAAGGATCTATTTTTCCTAATAATATTTCAGGAGTAGAAGAAGAATCTCTACTATCATAAAGATGACCAAAGGCACCTGAACTATTTGCTGTCTCAGAATCTAAATGACCTGTATAAGCGTTGGATGAAAAAATATAATTTAAACCAACAAACCAACCTCCAATATAATCTGATCTATTTTTTTTATCAGCCAGTAATTTATTCTTTTTGGTTAAATCAGAATTTGTTTCACCAAATAAATGCTTTATGTTTATTGACGCTGAGATGTTATCATCAAGCTTATAATAATCTCCATATCCAGTATCAGAAGTTATTTCATCTAAACCAAAACTTTGTGTTGAAAAATAACCTGAATAATTAATTCTATAATCAATATTAAATTTTTCAAATTTTTGCTCTGCTCCAATACCAATATTGATTCCTGGAAAACTAAGATTAACATCATTGACTACCGCACCATTTTGATGTGAAGATTTGTAATTTACATCTGCATAAGATAATCCCAATAATAAATAGTTTAATCGATTTTTATTTGTTTTTCCTAAACGGTAATTAATATCATAAACTTTATTTAATCTTGCTTCTGTAAAATCTGTATTGAATGCACTATTGGTACTATAATAATCAGAGTCATTTAAATTATTGACATCTGAATAAATAAATTCGTAACCATGAACTAATTTGTTAGAAATTGGAAATAATTCACCAAAAAAAAATCTTATATCTTCTCCACTGTTATAGCTATCTGTCAAAATTGTTTCTCTTCTCAAATTTACATTTGCAACAGTATCTTTTTCAGCATTAGAAGACATTGCATTTTTTCCAAAACCTATTCCAATATATTTCTTGTTAAAACTTTCGGCTTTTAAATTGCCTAAATTCATTACAACTAGATTAAAAAGAAATATTGATATGAATATTTTTTTCATAAATAAAACTATAAAGTAATAATAAGAAAATGAGACCACACTGATTAGCGCACTATGAGCGCAGTAAGGTTAAAATTTTGAAATTTTTTTGCAAAAAAATCCCATAAAATCTAATTAATTGGTGCGGCCAGAGAGATTTGAACTCTCATGGACTAGGTCCACACGGCCCTCAACCGTGCCTGTCTACCAATTTCAGCATGGCCGCCTTATGCGTCACATTAATTGAATGACAACTATCTTTCAAGTTGATACATTTGTGATATGGAATTTACTCCTGAAATAAAAAAAGCAACTCAGCCAATTTATCAAAAAATTTCTAAGACTATTCCTGAAATTGAATGGTCTACACACGCTCCATATATTTACGAAATAAACAAACTTAAAAAAGAAAAGAACGCTGTAATTCTTGCTCATAATTATCAGACACCAGAAATATATCACGGGATATCAGATTTTTCCGCAGACTCTCTTGCTTTAGCTGTAGAGGCTGCAAAAACTAAAGCTGATATAATTGTTATGTGTGGAGTGCACTTTATGGCCGAGACTGCAAAACTTATGAGCCCTAATAAAAAAGTGTTGTTGCCAGATATGAGAGCAGGTTGCTCTTTATCATCATCAATAACAGGTGAAGATGTAAGAAAACTAAAAAAACAAAATCCAGGTGTTCCGGTCGTTTCATATGTAAATACTTCAGCAGATGTAAAAGCAGAAACAGATGTTTGTTGTACTTCAGCGAATGCTGTTAAAATTGTAAATTCATTAGGTGTCAGAAAAGTTATTTTCTTGCCAGATGATTATCTTGCTAAATATGTGGCTTCTCAAACTGATGTTGAAATTATCTCATGGAAAGGAACATGTGAAGTACATGAAAAGTTTAATGATACAGAAATTAATGAAATTAGAAAAAATAATCCTGGAATAAAGGTTATTGCTCATCCTGAGTGTCCACCAGATGTTATAAATGCAAGTGATTTCACAGGGTCAACAAGTGGAATGATAAAATATGTAAAAGACAATCAACCGGAAAAAGTTATGATGGTAACGGAGTGTTCCATGAGTGACAACGTTCAAGTAGATAACCCAAATGTAAAGTTTATAAGACCATGCAACCTTTGCCCACATATGAAAAGAATTACTCTTCCTAAAATTTTGGATTGTTTAAAAAATGAAACAAATGAAATTTTAATGTCTGATGAAACAATCGAGAAAGCTAAAAGATCTGTAGAGAGAATGGCTGAAATAGGCAGATAGTATCTGTGTCAAAAATAATTTTAAGTAAAAGTTTCATAAATAATTCTGTCAAACTTGCACTGAATGAGGATTTATATCCCAGTGGAGATATCACATCAAATCTTATAAAGAAAAGTAGTATCAAAAAATTTAAGATAATCGCAAATCAAAATGGAATAATTGGTGGAATAGAATTTGCTAAAAGCACATTTAAAATCTTCGATGGTAAGATCCAATTTCATATTAAAAAAAAGGATGGCTCTCAAGTTAAAAAGGGCCAAATTATTGCTACGATCAAGGGTGATTCAAAAAATATTTTAATTTGTGAAAGAGTAGCTCTAAATTTTCTTTCCCACATATCAGGTATAGCTAGTTACACTAATAAATTTGTCAAACTTATCAAAGGCAAAAGTAAGATTTGTTGTACTCGTAAAACAATTCCAAACTTAAGAGTAATACAAAAGTATGCGGTTAAATTGGGTGGCGGTACTAATCATAGATTCAATCTTAGTGATGAGTTTTTAATTAAAGATAATCATATCGCAAGTTCAGAACTAAAATTTTTAGTTCAAAAAGCAATTAAAAATAAAAAAGGAAAAAAAATTACAGTAGAAGTTGACAATTTAAAACAACTTAAATTAATTTTGGGTTTAAAATTCAACACAATTCTTTTTGATAATATGAATATCAAAAATCTAAAAATGGGTGTAAAACTTGCAAAAAAATATTATGAAACTGAGGCATCTGGAAACATTACTCTTAAAAATGTTAAATCGGTCTCAAAAACAGGCGTTGATAGAATTTCGGTTGGTAGCATCACCCACAGTGCTCCAGCTATAGATTTCAAGCTAGAAATTTAAATTTTTTTATTTTTTTAAGTTCAGCCTGTGCAGCGGCTAGACGTGCAACAGGAACTCTGTAAGGTGAACAAGAAACATAATTCAATCCTGTTTTCGAACAAAAATTTATACTTTTAGGATCTCCGCCATGTTCTCCGCAAATTCCAAGTTTAATCTTTTTATTTTGTTTTCTACCTTTTAACGTAGCTATTTCAATTAAATCTCCTACACCATCATCTATTGAAACAAAGGGATCAATATCAAATATCTTATTTTCAATATAATCATTTAAAAACTTTCCACTGTCATCTCTGCTTATACCAAAAGTTGTTTGAGTTAAGTCGTTAGTTCCAAAACTAAAGAATTCAGCATGTTTTGCAATATCTTTTGCTTTAATTGCTGCTCTTGGCAGTTCAATCATGGTTCCTACTAAGAAACTTATTTTAGTATTATTTTCATCTTGAACTTTTTTAGCAACTCTTATTACTAGATCTTTCATTATTTTAATTTCAGCCTCAGTTGATACGAGAGGTATCATAATTTCTGGCATTGTAGATTTGAGTTTCTTCTTTTTACATTCAACTAAAGCTTCAAAAATTGCTCTACATTGCATTTCGTAAATTTCTGGAAAAGAAATGCCTAGTCTACAACCTCTATGTCCGAGCATTGGATTATGTTCATGCAATTCCTCTGTCCTAGATCGTATTTCATTAGCATTTAAACCTGTTACTGAACTTAGGTCGCCAATTTCTTTGTCATTTTTCGGTAAAAATTCATGTAAAGGTGGATCAAGTAATCTAACTGTTACTGGAAGACCGTTCATTATTTCAAAAATTTGTATAAAGTCATTTTTTTGATGAGGTAATAATTTTGCCAAAGCATTATTTCTATCCTCTATAGTTTTAGATAAGATCATCTCTCTTACAGACAAAATTCTATCCTCGTCAAAAAACATATGCTCAGTCCTACAAAGACCAATACCTTCAGCTCCAAATTCTCTTGCTGTTTTTGTATCAAGAGGGGTCTCAGAGTTTGTTCTTACTTTTAATTTTCTGTAACTATCAGCCCAACTCATTAACTTTGAAAAGTCACCTGAGATCTCTGGCTTTATAGTTGGAACTTTATCTAAGATTACCCTACCTGTAGATCCGTCAATTGTAATTACATCTCCCTCTTTTACTTCTACATTTGACGAAGTTCTAAATATTTTTTGTTCATAATTAATATCAATTTCACTTGAACCAGATACACATGGTCTTCCCATACCTCTTGCAACAACAGCAGCATGACTAGTCATTCCTCCACGAGCAGTTAAAATACCTTTTGCAGCATGCATGCCATGGATATCCTCTGGTGAAGTTTCTACTCTAACAAGTATTGTATCTTGCATCATCCCATTTAATCTTTCTGCTTCATCAGATGAAAAAACAACCTTTCCACTTGTTGCACCTGGAGATGCGGGTAAACCTTTCGCAATAGTTTTAACCTCTTTTGTTTCGTCTAATGTCGGATGAAGAAGTGTGTCTAAAGTGTTGGGGTCTACTCTTAAGACTGCCTCTTTTTTTGTTATTAATTTTTCTTTAACCATGTCTACGGCTATTTTTACAGCTGATTTTGCAGTCCTCTTTCCAGATCTTGTTTGAAGCATCCAAAGTTTAGAATTTTCGACTGTGAATTCTACATCTTGCATATCTTTATAATGTCTTTCTAAAAGTTTGAGAATTTTTTTAAGTTGTGTATAAACTTTTGTCATAGCCTCTTCCATTGATTTACCTTTTGAGTTTGAGTCTTTATTTGCTTTTTTTGTTATGTAGTTTGGTGTTCTTGTACCAGCTACAACATCCTCCCCTTGAGCATTAATAAGATATTCTCCGTAAATTTCATTTTTTCCATTTGATGGGTTCCTAGTAAAAACAACACCTGTTGCACAATCATTACCCATGTTTCCAAAAACCATTGATTGAACGTTTACAGCTGTTCCCCATGCGGAAGGTATTTGATTTAATTTTCTATAAACTTTTGCACGGTTACTTTCCCATGACAAAAAAACTGCTGAAATAGCTCCAAACAATTGTTCATAGACATCTTGAGGAAATTGTTTTTTAGTCTTTTCTTTAACAACATTTTTAAAGTCATTAATAAGACCATCCCAATCACTTTCATCTAAATCGGTATCTAACAAAACGCCCTTAGTTAATTTATAATTTTCAATTAATTCCTCAAAATTATAACTTTCTACTCCAAGCACCACATTAGAATACATTTGAATGAATCTTCTGTAGCTATCTTTTGCAAACCTCATATTGGAAGTTTTTTTTGCGAGAGCTTTAACAGTTTCATCATTTAAACCTAAATTTAAAATTGTATCCATCATCCCAGGCATTGAAACTCTTGCGCCTGACCTTACTGATACCAGTAATGGATTATCTAAATCACCAAATTTTTTTCCACATTCTTTTTCAATTTGTTTCAATTCTTGTTTGATAGATTTAATAAGTTTTGAATTAAGTTTTTTATTGTTTTTATAAAATATTTCACAAACCCCTGTTGATATTGTAAATCCCGGAGGAACGGGTAAACCAAGTTTTCCCATTTGAGCTAGATTTGCTCCTTTACCACCTAAGATAAACTTTGGGTTCTTTATCTTTTTTATTTTTTTTGATTTAAAATTAAAAACTAAATTGTTCATTATGCACTTTCAATATTAGAAAAATTTAAATAATTATTGAACGTTTTACATAACAATTGCATAAGTTCCAAACGATTTTTTTTGATTGCTTCATCTTCATCATTGACTATCACATTATCAAAGAAGTTAGAAACATCAGTTTTTGCAT
>CACHYX010000003.1 GCA_902584225.1 uncultured Pelagibacteraceae bacterium | reverse complement strand
ATCTAGTGTACCAGAGGGTAAGGACGAATCTTCAAACAAAGAAGTTGAAAAAAAAGGTTCTATAAAAGAAAGTGAATTTAAAATTAAGTCTCACTATGAAGTAGGTGAAAATCTTAATATGCTTGATTTTGATCTTGCTACAAAGACTTCTGGATCAAGATTTGTATTTGTAAAAAACAAACTTGCAAAATTAGAAAGAGCTTTATCAAATTTTATGATTGATGTTCATACAAAAGAAAATGGTTATGAGGAGATATCTCCACCATTACTCGCTAACTTTGATACAATGTTTGGTACTGGACAACTTCCTAAATTTGAGTCTGATCAATTTGAAATTAAGATTGATGACAATAATAGAAAATTTTTAATCCCAACCGCAGAAGTTATTTTAACTAATATGGCAAGAGAAAAAACTCTTGATATAAAAGAATTACCTTTGAGATATGTTGCATCTACCCCTTGTTTTAGAAAAGAAGCTGGTAGCTATGGCAAAGATACGAAAGGAATGATTAGGCAGCACCAATTTTATAAAGTTGAACTTGTAAGCTTAGTAGAGCCTCAAAAATGTGAAGAGGAATTAGAGAGAATGACTAAATGTGCATCAGGAATTTTAGATAAACTGAAACTGCCTTATAGAATTGTAGAGCTATGTACAGGAGATATGGGTTTTAGTGCACAAAAAACTTATGACATTGAAGTTTGGGTGCCTTCAGAAAAAAAATATAGAGAAATTTCTAGTTGCTCAACATGTGGAACTTTTCAAGCTAGAAGAATGAAAGCCAAATATAAAAATTCAAAAAATGAAAAAAATTTTATAGGTACATTGAATGGAAGTGGACTTGCAATCGGAAGAACTATGATTGCGATCCTGGAGAATTATCAAGACAAAGATGGATCAATTATAATACCTGAAGTATTAAAACCATACATGGATAATATTGATAAAATCACATCTAATTAGGAGTTGTGTTAGTTAATCTAATAGTATAAAAACCAATCTATTATTATGTCTGAATCGGGATTTGCACAATTAATACCTTTAATACTAATTTTTGTTATTTTTTATTTTTTCTTAATAAGACCACAACAAAAAAAAGTTAAAGAACATAAGTTGATGGTTGAAAACTTAAAAAGAGGTGACAAAGTCATTACCTCTGGTGGAATAATAGGTACCGTCGAGAGAATTATTGACGGCGATAAAGCAGAAATTTCTATAACTGATAATGTCAAAGTTGAAGTTATCAAATCTACAGGTATTCAAGCTCTAATAAATAATACTGACCAAAAAAAATAATTTTAAGTGTTATATTTTTCAAAACTGAAGATCACTTTGATAGCACTATTCACTCTTTTTATGGTGATGGTCTCATCATCAAATTTTTTAGATTTAGATTTAGATAAACAAAAAAAAATTAAATTAGGCTTAGATCTTCAAGGTGGTTCTTATTTGTTATTAGAGCTTGATAATGAACCAGTAATTAAACAAAAATTACAATCAAAATTATTAGAAATTAAAGATTATTTTAAAAAAAATAAAATTAAGATTTTGAGCTTAAAATTTGATGACAAATTAATTAAGCTTAAAGTTTCCAAAGATGATGTTGAAAAGATTAGTGAAATATTTAGTGACAAAGAAAGTACGATCAATCCTTATTATTTTCAATACAAAGCTCATCAACTTGATGTGAAGATAAATGGTGATGTTTTTAATTTGGAGCTAAGTAAATATGGAATTATCCTTATTAAAAATGCATCATTAGATCAAGCAATAGAAATTGTTCGAAAAAGAGTTGATGAGGTTGGTACTAATGAGCCAAATATTTTAAAAAGAGGTAATGATAGAATTTTGCTTGAACTCCCAGGTCTTGATAATCCAGATAGGATTAAATCTTTATTAGGTAAAACTGCAGATCTTGCATTTAGACTTGAATCTAAGAGTTCAAACGAGTCTTTTGGAACCGAAAAACTTAAATTAATAGAAACAGGTGAAGAACTATTATTAAGTAAAAGAGTTATTATAAGTGGAGATAATTTAGTTGATGCAAGTCCACGAATGGACTCATTAAATAATCAAACAGTTGTAAGTTTTACACTTGATAGGGTTGGATCTAAAAGATTTGCCCAAGCAACAAAAAGAAATATAGGTACACGACTTGCTATAGTTCTTGATGGTCAAATAATAAGTGCTCCAGTAATAAAGGATGTAATTGCGGGAGGATCAGGGCAAATAAGTGGAGGTTTTACTTTTCAATCTGCAACAGACCTAGCCTTACTTTTAAGGTCTGGTGCTTTACCAGCTCCATTAAATATCATCGAAGAAAGAACAGTAGGACCTGATTTAGGACAAGATTCTATTAATGCAGGAATACTTTCACTCATTATAGGATTTTTATTAGTGATCGGGTTTATGACATTAAAATATAGAATTTTTGGTATCATTGCAAATTTAACCCTAATTATTAATTTAATTTTACTAATCAGTATTTTAACATTATTAGAAGCAACTCTTACTCTCCCTGGTATTGCTGGAATAATTTTAACTGTTGGAATGGCAGTAGATGCAAATGTTTTAATTTTTGAAAGAATAAAGGAAGAAACAAGTAAAGAAAAAAATAATCTAATAGCTTTTGATAATGGATACTCAAAATCGAAAATTACAATTTTAGATGCAAACATAACAACAATAATAGCTGCAATAATTCTGTTTATTTTCGGATCAGGGCCCGTCAAAGGATTTTCAATCACACTATGTGTTGGAATATTAACAACACTATTCTCAGTTTTTTTTATCGCGCGATTACTCACGTCTATTTATGTAAAAATTAACAAACATAAGGAAATTATTATAAAATGAAAAAGGATTATAGATTTAATCAATATTATAAGTCATTAAATGTATTTTCTATTGCACTGATATTGCTTTCATTAATCTTTTTAATATTTAAAGGTTTGAATTATGGAGTTGATTTTAAAGGTGGAACTTTAATTGAAATACGTGTTGAGACCGAAAAACCTGATATTGAGGTCTTAAGATCTAGTTTTAACAAATTGAATTTAGGTAAGATTTCAATCAAAAATTTTGGGAGTGATAATGATTTTGTGGTTAAATTTAAAAGAGACGAACTTAATGATCCAGAGTTTATTGAAAATTTACAAAGAAATCTTTCACAAGAATTAAATCAAGATTTTTCTTTCAGAAGAGTTGAAAATGTAGGACCTAAAGTAAGTTCAGAATTACTAAAAGCTGGAGTAACTGCTATATGCTTATCGTTAATGGCAATGCTAATCTATATTTGGATACGTTTTGAGTGGCAATTTAGCGTTGGTGCAATAGCTGCTTTGTTCCATGATGTTATAATTACTCTTGGAATTTTTTCTGCATTAGGTTTGGAAATAAATTTGTCAATTGTAGCAGCTGTTTTAACTATTGTTGGTTATTCAATGAATGACACTGTTGTAATTTATGACCGTGTGAGAGAAAATCTTAAAAAATATTCTGATATTAAGATATTTGATCTTACCAACTTATCAATAAATGAGACTTTATCACGTACAATTATTACCTCTTCAACGACATTGCTAGCTTTATTGTCGATTTTTTTATTTGGTGGAGAAATATTGAAAGGTTTTTCATTAGCTATGATCTTGGGCGTTATTTTAGGAACTTATTCTTCAATATTTATTGCAAATCCACTTTTAGTTTCCTTTAAAGTTTCGCAAAAAACAGTTCTTAAGGAAGATAATTAATATAAGTTTTGGGCAGCTACCATTGAAAGTAACATTGGTAGAGATAATAAAGTATTAGTTCTTGAAAAAACCATTGCTGTTTTTGCAGCTTTAGCTTTACTTTCTGGATCTGTCTCAATCATTCCTAAAGCTTTTTTCTGATTTGGCCATATAACAAACCAAACATTAAAAGCCATAATTAAACCTAGCCACATTCCTATTCCAATCGCTGTACTTTTACCACCACCTGATCCTATGCCAAGTGTCATTGCATCATGCAAATATCCGTTGAGATATGATAATATTAAACCCGATACTATTGTTGCAAAAGCAGCCCATCTAAACCAAAATAGAGCAGAGGGTGCAATTACTTTGCTAATTGCTGGTTTTTGTTCATCAGGTATTTTAGCCATATTAGGAATTTGAACAAAATTGAAGTACCACAATAATCCGATCCACATTATTCCAACAAGCACGTGAATATATCTAAATAACCAGCTCCAAAATAATAAATCAAAATCAAAACCACCATTAAGGAAAAATAAACCTACGAACAATAATACTGATATAGCAAGTGAGTAGTGGATTGTCCTCGATAGGGAGCTTAAAATACTTGTCATGTATATAGTTTAACAAATTTTATTTGATTATGCAATTTTTTTAAATTTCCCGTTTAGTAAAGGCTTAAGAAATTTACCTGTGTAACTCTTTTCTGTATTGCATATATCTTCAGGTTTTCCTTCTGCGATTACTTGTCCACCTTTAACACCACCATCTGGACCCATGTCGACTACATAGTCTGCAGTTTTGATGACATCTAAATTATGTTCAATGACGACAACTGTATTACCCGTTGCTACAAAAGTATGTAATATTTCTAATAATTTTTTTATATCATGTTGATGCAACCCAGTTGTTGGTTCATCTAAAATATATATTGTTCTACCTGTAGATCTTTTTGATAATTCTTTTGCTAATTTAATTCTTTGAGCTTCACCACCGGACAGAGTTGTAGCTTGTTGACCAATCTTTATGTAGCCTAATCCAACTTTTTTTAATGTTAATAATTTTGATCTTATAGTAGCTATATTTTCAAAGAAATCACATCCTTCTTCAACTGTCATATCTAAAACTTCAGCAATGCTTTTTCCTTTAAATTTTATTTCAAGTGTTTCTCTATTGTATCTGCTGCCCTTACATTCATCGCAGGTTACATAAACATCTGGAAGGAAATGCATTTCATAAGTTATTACGCCATCACCTTCACATGCTTCACATCTTCCACCTTTAACATTGAAAGAAAATCTTCCAGGTTTATAACCTCTGCTTTTTGATTCTGGTAAATTAGTAAACCAGTCTCTAATTGGTCCAAATGCACCTGTGTAAGTTGCTGGATTAGATCTTGGAGTTCTTCCAATAGGAGATTGATCAATATCAATTACTTTATCAATCAATTCTATTCCCTTAAAACCTTTAAACGGCATTGGTATCTTTCTTGATTTATTATTGTTCAAAGATAAATTAAGAGCATTATAAAGTGTCTGTAGTACTAAAGTAGATTTTCCACTGCCTGAAACTCCAGTAACACATGTAAAAGTTCCAAATGGAATTTTTAAATCAACATTCTTCAAATTATTACCAGATGCTCCATTAATTTGTAAAAACCTTCCATTTTTTGCCAACCTTCTTTTTTTTGGAATTGGTATAAAATATTTAGAAGACAAATACTTTCCTGTAATACTATTATCATTCTTAACGATATCTTTTAAATTACCCTCTGCAACAACTTCACCACCTTTACTACCTGCTTGTGGCCCAAGATCTAAGATGTGGTCTGCATTTTCAATTGTTTCTGTATCGTGCTCAACAACAATTACTGTATTTCCTAAATCTCGTAATCTTTTTAAAGCATTTATTAATTTTACATTGTCCTTTTGATGCAAACCAATTGATGGTTCATCTAATACATATAAAACTCCTGTTAGACCTGAACCAATTTGAGAGGCAAGTCTAATTCTCTGAGCTTCACCACCAGATAAAGTTCCTGACTCTCTTGATAATGTAAGGTAATCAAGACCAACATTAAGAAGAAAATTTAGTCTCTCATTTATTTCTTTAAGAATATGTTCTGATATTTTAAGTTTTCTTTGATCAAGTTTTTTTGATAAATTATTGAACCATTCCTTGGCATCACTTATAGATTTTTCAGTCACTTGACTTATGTGTTTTCCATCTATTTTTACACAAAGCGCTTCATCTTTAAGTCGGTGACCCTTGCAAATATCGCATTTTGTGTCAGATTGATATTGAGAAATTTCTTCTCTTTTCCAATCGCTATCAGTCTCTAAATAACGTCTCTCCAGGTTATTTACCACTCCTTCAAAAGTTTTTTTATGAGAATACTTTTCATATCCATCATCATATGAAAATTTTATCTCTTCATCATCAGATCCATATAAAATTATATCTTTTATTTTTTTTGGTATTTTTGACCATTTTTCATCCATAGAAAATTTGTAATGTTTTGCTAGTGAACTTAATGTTTGAGCATAATAAAGAGTGGTTGTTTTTGCCCATGGTTGAATAGCACCCTGAGCAATACTTTTTTTATCATCAGGTACAACTAGATTTGGATCAACGTTAAGTTTTATACCTATACCCTCACACTCCTCACAAGCTCCATAAGGACTATTGAAAGAAAATAATCTTGGTTCAATTTCTTCAATTGTAAAACCGCTTTCAGGACATGCAAATTTTGAAGAAAATGTTAATTTTTCTGATTTTCTAAATTTAGCAGGCAATGTTTCATTTTGATACTCAACAAATAAAAGGCCATTTGCTAAATTTAATGATGTTTCTATACCTTCAGCGAGTCTATTTCCCAAATCAGAATTTATTACAATTCTATCCACTAAAATGTAAATATCATGTTTCAATTTTTTATTTAAGTCTGGAGTTTTATCAATGTCATAGAGTGTGCCGTCAACTTTTACTTTTCTGAAACCTCTTTTTTTGTATGATAAAATTTCTTTTTTATATTCTCCTTTTCTACCTCTAACTATTGGAGCGAATAAAAAAATAGTTGATTTTTTTGGTAACTCCAAAATTTTATCGACAATTTGAGAAATAGTTTGGGATTTAATTTCTTTACCTGTAAAAGGTGAGTAGGGTGTTCCAATTCTAGCGTAAAGAACTCTCATATAGTCATAAATTTCTGTAACTGTTGCTACAGTAGATCTTGGATTTTTTGATGTATTTTTTTGTTCAATTGAAATGGCTGGACTTAATCCTTCAATAAAATCTACTTTAGGTTTTTTCATTTTGTCTAAAAACTGTCTTGCATAAGCTGAGAGACTTTCAACGTATCTTCTTTGTCCTTCAGCATAGATGGTATCGAATGCTAATGAAGATTTTCCAGAGCCTGACAAACCTGTTATGACCACAAATTTATCTTTAGGAATCTCAACAGAGATATTCCTTAAATTGTGTTCTTTTGCGCCCTTAATAACTATCTTTTTGTTCATTTTTTTATTTGCTTTAGCTCAATAAAGTTAATAATCAAATCCTTTTTGTGATATAATTAATATAAATAATATGGCTGGAAGTTTAAATAAAGTACTTTTAATTGGCAGATTAGGTGCAGATCCTGAGATAAAGCAAATGGTTAATGGAAAAAATGTCGCTAGACTTAGTCTCGCTACTAGCCAATCCTGGAAAGACAAAAACACAGGTGAAAAAAAGGAAAAAACCGAGTGGCACCGTGTAGTTGTATTTAATGAGGGACTTGTGAATGTTGTCCAACAGTATCTTAAAAAAGGTGCTCAGATTTATGTTGAGGGCCAATTGACTACCAGAAAATGGAAAGATGAACAGTCAGGTCAAGATAAGTATTCTACAGAAATATTAATTCAAGGATATAATTCATCTCTAACAATGCTTGGGGGAAATAATTCTTCAGCGTCAATTGCAAATGCACCTCTAAATAAGAATGAGATGTCTCAAGCACCTGACAATGATTTAGATGACGATATTCCCTTTTAATTAATCTTTATGGATAAATCGCAATTAGAGAATAAAAACAATATAAAACCTATTGAAATGTATGATGAAATGAGTTCATCATATCTTTCTTACGCGATGAGCGTAATTGTAAGCCGTGCTTTACCAGACATTAGAGATGGTTTGAAACCAGTCCATCGAAGAATTATTTATGCAATGCATAAAGGTGGTTTTGACTGGAGTAAACAATACAGAAAATCTGCAAGAATAGTTGGTGATGTAATTGGTAAATATCATCCCCACGGTGATCAAGCTGTGTACGATGCATTAGTTAGAATGGTTCAAGATTTTTCTATGAGCCTACCTTTAATTGATGGTCAAGGAAATTTTGGTTCAGTTGATGGTGATCCTCCTGCAGCGATGAGATACACTGAGACCAGATTAGCAAAAATTTCTCAAAATTTGATAGATGATATAGATAAAGATACCGTAGAATTTAAAAGTAATTATGATGAAACTGAAAAAGAACCCGAAGTTTTACCTGCTCAATATCCAAATTTACTAGTAAATGGTGCCGGAGGTATTGCTGTTGGAATGGCAACTAGTATTCCGCCACACAATCTTTCAGAAGTGATAAATGCTACTTTAGCTCTAATAGAAAATAAGGATATTAAGATCAATGAATTAATGAAGCATATACCAGGACCGGACTTTCCAACAGGTGGAACAATAATTGGTAAAGATATTATTAAAACTGGATACAAAACTGGTAGGGGATCTTTTAAAGTAAGAGGGGATGTTTCAATAGAGCAACTTAAAAATGGCAAAGAGAGATTAGTCATCAACTCTATCCCATATCAAATTAATAAGTCAGTTTTGAATGAAAAAATTGTTGAATTGATTAGAAATAAAAAAATAGATGGAATTAGTGATATAAGAGATGAGTCTAATAGAGAGGGAATAAGAGTAGCTATAGACTTAAAAAGAAATATAGAACCCGAAACAGTTAAAAGGCAACTTTATAAATATACCTCTTTAGAGTCTTCATTTAGCTTTAATACATTGGCTATAGTAGATAGAAAGCCCAAGAACTGTAATCTTAAAGATTTTCTAGAGTCTTTTCTAAAATTTAGGGAAGATGTTGTTGTTAAAAAGACAAAATTTGATCTTAAAAAAGCAGAAGATAGAGCACATATATTGATTGGTTTATCTGTTTCAGTTGAAAATATAGATAAAGTAATCAAGATCATTCGATCTTCAAAAAATCCAGAACAAGCAAAAAATTCTTTATTAAATACTTCTTGGAAAATTAAATCGTCCCAAAAATTAATAAAACTAGTTGATAACAAAAAAAATAAAAATACTTATTCTCTATCTTTAAAACAAGTTGAGGCAATTTTAGAATTAAGACTTCAAAAACTTACTGCATTAGGTATTAATGAAATAGAAGTTGAGTTAAAGAAATTAGCCAATCTAATAGTTTCATTTAAAAAAATAATAAACTCTAGAAAAGAACTTTTAAAAGTTATTAGTAATGAATTAAATGAAATAAAAGAAAAATATTCAGTTGAACGAAGAACAAAAATAATAGATGCAGTACTTAATTATGACATTGAGGAAACAATACAAAAACAATCTGTATTAATAACAGTTACTTTACAGGGATATATAAAAAGAGGCGCACTTGATATTGTTAAAAAACAAAAAAGAGGTGGCAAAGGTAAATCAGGAATTAAAACTAAAGATGAAGATTCTGTAGTCCAAACTTTATCTGTAAATACTCATACGTCTGTTCTTTTTTTCTCAACGCAAGGAATGGTCTATAAACTTAAAGCATGGAAAATACCTGAAGGATCAGCTAGCTCTAGAGGTAAATCTTTATATAATATTCTTCCATTAAAAAATCACCAATCAATCAGTTCGATAATGCCTCTACCAGAAGATAAATCTGAATTTAAAGATTTAAACATTATTTTTGCAACAGAAAAAGGGAAAATAAGAAAAAATAGTTTAGAAGATTTTTTAAACATAAATACAGCCGGTAAAATTGCAATGAAACTAGATAACGACGATAAGATTATAGGTGTTAAAATCTGTAAAGAAAATCAAGACATAATGCTTAGTTCACTAAATGGAAAGTGTATCAGATTTGAATCTAAAAAATTAAGATTATTTAAAGGTAGATCTTCTAAAGGAATTAAAGGGATTAATTTAAGTGATAAAGATAAAATTGTATCTTTATCAATAACAGAAAAAATAGAGAAAAAATCTGACAAAAATGGCAAAGTTGAGGGTAAATACATACTTTCAATAACTGAAAATGGATTTGGTAAAAGAACAAATGACAAAGATTTTAGAACAACAAATAGGGGTGGGAAAGGAATTATTGAGATAGTTAACTCATCTAGGAACGGAAATATTGCCTCTTCTTTTCCAGTTTTTGATGGAGACGAAATATTGATATCTACTAATAAGGGAAGAGTTATAAGGGTAGCTGTTAAAGAAATAAGAACTGCAGGAAGAAATACTCAAGGGGTACGAATTATTAAGTTATCTGGCGATGAAAAAGTTGTTTCAGCAATTAAAATTGATGATAACTTAATATAATGAAAAAAGCTATTTACCCTGGAACTTTTGATCCAATTACATTTGGACATATTGATCTAATTAAAAAATCTTTAAATATTTTTGATAAAGTAATTGTTGCTGTGTCCGATGGAAATACAAAAAATTATCTTTTTAGCGCAGAGGAGAGAGAGAACTTAATTAAGAAAGCTCTTTTTAAAGATTTAAAATTTAGTAAAAAAAAAATAGATGTCACATCATTTAAAACTTTAACCACTGATTTTTGCAGAAATATGAAATCAAACGTTATTATTAGAGGTTTACGTGCCACTTCTGATTTTGAATATGAATTTCAATTGGCAGGAATGAATAAAAAGTTAAATAACTTAGTTGAGACTGTTTTTTTAATGTCTGATCCAGAAAATCAAATTATTTCTTCTAAATTTGTTAAAGAAATTATTGAATTAAATGGTGACATACGAAAATTTACCACTAAAACAGTAATAAAATCTTTAAAAGATAAATTTTATGAATAAAATAATTTTTTTAATATTATTTTTAATATTTAATTTTAACTTAAACGCAGAGGAAAATATGATGATACTTAAATTAAAAGATGGAGATGTAAAAATAGAACTATTCAAAGACAAAGCACCAAATCATGTTAAAAGAATAAAGGAATTAGCTGACAAAGGACTTTATGATAACGTTGTATTTCATAGAGTAATAGATGGATTTATGGCTCAGGTAGGTGATGTTCAATTTGGCAACTCATCTTCAGAAAATTTTGATTTAAATAGAGCAGGTACAGGAGGTTCAGATTTACCAAATCTAAAAGCTGAATTTAACGATATCCCCCATGTAAAAGGTATTTTATCTATGGCTAGATCTTCTGATCCAAACAGTGCTAATAGTCAATTCTTTATATGTTTTGAAGATGCTCCACATCTTGATAGACAATACACTGTTTTTGGTAGAGTTGTTGAAGGGATGGAATTTGTAGATAAGATTAAAAAAGGTGATGGACCAAATGGTTCAGTTTCAAACCCTGACAAAATAATTAGTTTCAAATCTCTATAAATTGAGTTTAAAAAATTTTTCTTTTAAAGTAAAAAATAAAGATAAATTTTCCCGAACAGGAACAATTATTACTTCTAGAGGTAACATTGATACTCCTGTATTTATGCCTGTTGGAACTCAAGCAACAGTAAAAGCTACTTTTATCGATGATCTAATTAAAGCTGGAAGTCAAATAATCTTGTCTAATACGTATCATTTAATGATAAGACCTGGCGAAAAAAGAGTTGCGCTTCAAGGAGGATTGCACGAATTTATGAATTGTCCTTTACCAATTTTGACAGACTCAGGCGGTTATCAAGTGATGTCACTATCAAAGTTAAATAAAATTGATAAGGAGAAAGGAGCTATATTTAATTCTCATATTGATGGAAAACAATTTATCCTTAGCCCGGAAGAAAGTATAAGAATTCAAAAAAAACTTAATTCAGACATTGTTATGGTAATGGATGAATGCCCTAAAAAAACTATAGATAAAAAAACTATTGAAAAGTCTTTAGATTTATCAACTGAGTGGGCATTAAGGTCAAAAAATGCATTTGGGAAAAATTCTCACAAAGGTCTTTTCGGAATAGTTCAAGGTGGTTTATTTGATGATTTAAGAAAAAAATCCTTAGAGGATCTAATTAATATTGGGTTTGATGGATATGCCCTAGGTGGTCTAGCTGTTGGTGATACACAAAATGAGATGTTTAAGGTATTAGACGGTATAAAAAATCACCTACCTGAAGATAAACCAAGATATTTAATGGGTGTTGGAACACCTTCAGATATCTTGGGAGCAGTTAAAAGAGGGATTGATATGTTTGATTGTGTGTTACCCTCTAGGTCTGGGAGAACTGGTTTAGCCTTTACATGGAATGGACCAATAAATATTAAGAATGCCAAGTACCAGAATGACACAAAACCCATTGATGAAAAATGTGAAAAGTTCAATTTGAATAAATATTCAAAAAATTACCTAAATCATTTATTCAATACCAACGAAATACTTGCGTCTATGCTTCTTACCCTCCATAATATAAACTTTTATCATGAGCTCATGGATAAAATCAGAATTAACATAAATAATGGAACTTTTGACCAGTTTTTTGATGAATACATTGCTAAGTTGTAATTATAACATATTGATTATTTGAAAAAAAAAACTATAAGATTTTTATTTTGGGCCGTTAGCTCAGTTGGTAGAGCAATTCCCTTTTAAGGAATGGGTCGTTGGTTCGAGTCCAACACGGCTCACCATTATGTTTTTATTGGTGGATAATCTAGAATAATTTCATTCATCCAACCTTCAAGATTTTCTATTCTTTTTTGAGAGGATGGATGAGTATTCATAAACGCTGGAGGTTCTTTACCTTTATTTTTTTCCTTCATTCGTTCCCAAAATTTTGTTGTTTCTCTAATATCATAACCAGATAAAGATGAAAAAATAAGACCAAGATAATCAGCCTCAGTTTCCTGTTTTCTTGTAAAGGGGTTCATAATACCGATTTGTTGTAATAAACCAACAGTATCCATACCAGTTGCTCTATTTACTTGTGAAAGTTTTCCTCCTGAAAATATATCAAAGAGTTGAGTGCCTGTTTGAAGTAATGCACTACGACTAGCTCTTTCAACTGAATGTTTTGCTACTGCGTGAGCAATTTCATGACCCATAACTGCAGCTAATGCATTTGTATTTTTAGTCAACTCTAGCATTCCAGTATAAACAGCAATTTTGCCTCCAGGCATGCACCATGCATTTGTAACTTTTTTATTATCAATTAATATATACTCCCATTGAAAATTAACAGTTGGATCTTTAATATTATTTAAATAAAAATATTCACTAATCGCATATTCCATCTTTTTTCCAATTTCTTTAATTTCTTTCAAATTACGTCCATCGGTAATTAATTTTTCCTTCTTTTTTACTTTTTCGTAAATTTGTGCTGCTTGTGCATTTAGTTTTGCCTCTGGTATTAAGTTAAGCTGTTTTCTATCTGTAATTGGCACTGATGCACAAGAATTAATAATATAACTGCAACCACAACAACCGACTATATTTAAGAATTTTCTTCTATTCATTTAAATTAAATTAAGTATTATGTTTTAATAGTTTTTTTATGAATTTAAACAATAAAATATTAGTTTTTTTATTCATAATTGCTTTATGTTTTGTAATATATTCATCTTATAATTAATGAAAAAAAAGTCATCAATAACTTCAAAACTAAGAAATGCTTTTATAGCTGGCATTGTAGTTTTAGTTCCAATTGGTTTTACTTTGTATCTTACTTTATTTTTAATAAAGATATCATCAAAATTAATTCCTAACGAAATAAATCCAAATAATTATTTACCTTTTTCTATACCGGGACTTGAAATTTTATTGTCTGTTATTTTTATTACAATTGTTGGAGGTATTTCTTTATCTTTTTTTGGAAAAAAAATTTTAAATTTAATTAATGATCTTTTTAAAAGAATTCCCATCTTAAGGACTATTTACTCTGCAATTGGCCAAATGACAGAAAGTTTCACAAGTAAATCGGATAATAAAAAAAGTGTTGTTCTAATTGAATACCCTAAAAAGGGATCATGGGCTGTTGGTTTTGCTACTAAAGAAAACAAAGGCGAAATCAGTAAAAAAACAAATAAAGAGTTAATCAATGTATTCGTTCCCACAACACCTAATCCCACAAGTGGTTTTTTATTAATGTTTCCAAAAGATGAAGTTATTTATCTTGATATGACTTTTGAGGAAGCCTCAAAATTCATTGTATCTGCTGGCACTTCAGATCCTGCTGACAATTAAACAATATCATTCAAAATATCGGCTCTGTCATAAAGTTTGAGTAAAGATTGAAACTTATTTAAATTTATATTGTCCCTTTCAATTCTTTTAGTCTCTTTCTCTGCTAATATAAAAAGATCTTCATTTAAAACAGGATCAGCAAGACGGAAACTTTGAACTCCACTTTGTTTAAAACCTAATAAGTCTCCATAACCTCTTAATTTCATATCTTCCTGTGATATTTTAAATCCATCATTATTTTCCTTCAAAATATTTATCCGTTTTCTAGCATTTTTACTTAAATTCTTTTTAAACATTAAAATACAAAATGACTCTTTGTTGCCTCTACCAACTCTACCCCTAAGTTGATGGAGTTGCGATAAACCAAATTTATTTGAATTTTCTATTATGATCACGTTTGCATTTGGAAAATCAATACCAACCTCAATAACCGTTGTTGAGATCAAAATATCAATTTTTCTGTTCAGAAATTTATTTAATATCTTATCTTTATCAACTTTATCAAGTGAGCCATGTAAAAGACCAGCTCTATCTTTAAAAATTTTTTGAAGACCATTATATCTTTGCACTGCTGATTGATGATCAACTTTTTTAGATTCTTCGATTAATGGGCAAACCCAAAAAATTTGATTACCTTTCTTAATTTGTTTTTTTGTAAAATCAATTATTTCACTAAGTTTAGTATCAACCTTACTGTAAGTTTTTACTGGTTTTCTGTTTTTAGGTTTTTGTTTGATGATAGTAACATCCATATCTCCAAAAATAGTCATAATCATAGTTCTTGGTATAGGTGTTGCTGACATTACTAATACATCACAATTTTTACCGCCTTTATCAGATAGTTTCTTTCTCTGCTTAACTCCAAATTTATGTTGTTCATCAATAACGATAAGTCCAAGTTTGTTATAATTTATTTTTTCTTGAAAGACTGAGTGAGTTCCAAAAAGTATTTTAATTTTGTTAGCCTCTAAATCTTTAATTATCTTTTTCCTCTCAGTATAATCAGTTTTAGAAGTTAAAAAATCGATTTTAATTTTATCTTTTAATAATGATTGGGCTAACTTATAATGTTGATATGCCAAAATTTCAGTTGGTGCCATAAAAGCAACCTGGTAACCACTATTAACAACGTTAAAACAAGAAATTAATGCTATAATAGTTTTACCACTTCCAACATCTCCTTGTAAAAGTCTGAACATTTTTTCTTCAGATTTTAAATCATTGTTTATCTCATTTAATGCGTTTTTTTGATCGGAGGTAAGCTCATAACTCAATTCTTTTTTTATATTGTTTGAAAAATCGTCGTTAAATATTTTTTTTTCTTTTTTAAATTTTTTAATAGTTTTTCTTATTTTTGAATTAATTAAAAAAGTAGAGAGAATTTCATCAAAAATTAATCTTTTTAAAAAATTACCCTTCTTGTTAATATTATTGGGATCATGAAGTTCTAAAACTGCTTTTTTCCACGAAATATTATCAAATTTTTTAAGAGTTTCTTTATCCAACCATTCATCTAAATTCGGTATATTTTTTAGTACTTCTTGAATGATTTTGTTATAAAGTTTGTTATTAAGGCCTTCAGTTAAACTATAACTTTTATCAATTTTTTTAACAGAATTAGGATCCTCAGATAAATGAGTAGGGTTAGTTATTTGATATTTCTTATTATAATAACCAATCTTACCACTGATAGTTACTTTTGCGTTTAGTGGCAGTATTTTTCTAATATATCCCTCATAACTATTAAAAAAGATGCAATCTAGCTTTCCAGTTTCATCTTCACATATTACTTTGTTAGGCAAGTTTCTGATACGTGGAAAGTTATATTTTTTTACAACAACTGTTACGGTTTGTATTTTTCCTACTTGCAATTCATTAATTGGATAAACATTTGATCTATCCACAAAATCTCTAGGCAAATTCCACAGAAGATCAAATATTGTGTTAATATTTTTTTTTCGAAATAATTTTCCTATTTTGGTTCCTATACCTTTTATGGTACTTATATCGGATAGCAAATATTCATATGAAGACATAGTTTAGTTATAATATCATGACTCTTAATAAAGAAGATCTTAAAAATAAAATTATATACAGGGCTTCCTATAGAGGAACAAAAGAAATGGATATACTGATGACAGCTTTTGTAAAATCGTTAATCAACGATTTGGATGAGAATTACCTAAAAACCTTAGACTCGTTTGTTAATATGGATGATGAAACATTAATTTCTTTAAAAAAAAAGGAATCAAAGAACGAATTTAAAGATGAAAGAATGCTCCACATTATAGATAAATTTCAAAAGTTTAATTAGTGGCGGAGAGACTGGGATTCGAACCCAGGAAAGAGTTGCCCCTTTGCCGGTTTTCAAGACCGGTGCTTTCAACCGCTCAGCCATCTCTCCGTGAGCAAGGTTTTATAAGTATAATATTAAAATTCAACAAAAAAACCGAGCTATTTTTTTTGAAAAGTTTAATTTGTCTCTAGTTTGTCTCTAGTTATCCTACAAAATCCTATAGCCTGGTCTGGCGGTATTCCACCATGTATTTTTGTGTTAGTTTTGTGATAAATGTTTTTAAGAATTATTACTAAACTCAGAAAAAACTCAAGCAAATTTACCTATAAACTTGCAGAATGTAAGTGTAATCGATGTGAAAAAGTTTTTACTATTCCATATCCACAATATGTTTTTGCAAAAAAAAATAATAGAGGAAATTTGGGAACATATTGTTCAAAAGATTGCAAAAAACTAAACAATAAAAGTTTTGATTTAGAAATTAAAAATACAGATTTAGAAAGAATTGGAAATTATACAAAAGCACATAATGCAATTAAGATAAGATGCAAAAAATGTGGTTATGAATGGAGTCCAGAAGCATATAGTGTTTTAAAAAGAAAACGATGTCCAATATGTACTGAAAAAAAAAGAATTAAAAACCTTGAAAAAACTCATGCTCATTTAAGATTATCAAAAGAAGAAGTAGATAATAGATTAGCAGAAAAAAACCTAAAAAAAGTAACTAATTATAAAAATAAAAAAACAATTTTTAAAGTTGAATGTTTAAAATGTAATTTTAGATTTTCAGAAAAATTACCTAATTTAGAAAGATTTATTAATCCGTGTAAAAAATGTAGACCAGCCAATGAACATTTTAGATTAACAGAAAAAGAAGTTTTAAAAAGACTTAAACCACTTAAGGTAAAATTAATCGATAAATATGAAAGCTCAGATAAAATTAATAAATTAGAATGTTTAGATTGTAAATTTACTTGGGAAGATTATTTACGCAATGTATTTAGGGGTGCTATATGTGATAAATGTAATCACAAAAACACAGGAAGGCACGGTAGAGGTAAATATTTTAAAACTATAGTTATTCCAAAAATTTTAGAAGAAAAAAAAATAATATTAAAAAGTAAAATAACTGACGTTCATAAAAATCACAATTTTGAATGTGCAAAATGTTTTCATGCCTGGACCGTTAGATTAAGTGCGGTTTTATATCAACCAAATTCATGTCCAGACTGTTCTTTGCAACAATTAGGAATGTATCACGAAAGATACTTTAAGGAACGTCCACATATGAAAAATGTAGATGGATGGTTATATTTTTATAAGTTTAATGATAATAGAGAGAAATTTGTTAAAATTGGTATAACAAGAGTTTCAAGCAAAAAAAGATTAGAACGAATAAGGATTTACAAAAAAAAAGAACAAATCTTTGAAATTAAAAGTAAACTTTACAAATGTTATAAAGCAGAGTCTGATTTTAAAAGATTGTTAAAAAAATTTAGATACATACCTAAAAAAGAATTTGGAGGAGATAATGAATGTTATTTGCCCGAAGAAAACTTTATTCAAATAATAAATATGAACTTAAATAA
Organism: uncultured Pelagibacteraceae bacterium; assembly: GCA_902584225.1. Taxonomy (GTDB): domain Bacteria; phylum Pseudomonadota; class Alphaproteobacteria; order Pelagibacterales; family Pelagibacteraceae; genus Pelagibacter. The sequence goes on along the minus strand of CACHYX010000003.1, from coordinate 37,726 downwards.
ATATTTTAAAAAAAAAATTAATTCAAAAGGTATCAAGATGATAAAAAAAAATTTTGATATTAGTAAATAGATAAATTCCATCTATATTCCGGCTTAGAGGGTCGCATTTTTCAAATAACATTTGTCTCTAGTTTGTCTCTAGTTTCATAACCCAGCTAGGCCAATAATTATGCGTTTTTCGTAAAAGCTAAAATTGAAAAAATTAATAATGACTTGATAATTATGTGAATCGTCTTAAAGGGAGTAGGGGTTACTTGGAATTTCAAGACCGGTGCTTTCAACCGCTCAGCCATCTCTCCGTGAGCTAGTTTTTATAAGTATAATATTAAAATTCAAGAATTAAATGGGGTTATTTTATCAATAATGGAATATAAATTTCCTTTTTTATGAACTTAAAAGAATTTAATAAAGGAATTTTATTTAGTAGCTTAGGATCGTTTTGGTGGGGTGCTATTGGAGTAATTTATTTTAGCTATTTTTCTTTTATAGGCCATATAGAATTAGTCATACATAGATGTATTTGGACTGCAGTCATGCTTATTATAACTACTCAATTTTTTTCAAAATGGAATATTTTTTTCAAAATTTTAAAAAATAAAAAAAATCTTTTAGTCCTTTTTTTCTCTGGATTATTAATATTTATTAATTGGGCAGTTTGGATCTATGCTGTATCAAATGACCAAATCATTGATGCATCATTTGGATATTTTATAATGCCAATTGTAAGTGTTTTATGCGGAAATATCTTTTTTAGAGAAAAAATAAGTTTTAAAAGTAAAATTTCTATTTTTCTTGTTTGTGTTGCTATTTTTATTCTACTAAGAAATTTTAATAATGTTCCCTGGGTTGGTCTGATAGTAGCTTTTTCGTGGGCTTTTTATAATGTTCTAAGAAAATTAATAAACGTTGATACAGATATTGGTCTATTAATAGAAAGTTTGTACATTCTTCCAATGTCCTTAATAGTTTTTTATTTTATTTTTAAAAATGGTCAAAACGATTTTTCATTAGAAAATTTAAATTTGATGTTTATGCTTTTATTAGCGGGACCAATGACAGTAATTCCTTTATTTCTTTATGTTAGAGGTGTTGAACTTTCTGGTTTAGGGCCTAGTGGAATGATATTCTATATTACACCGACTCTTCAATTCCTTTTGGGTTATTTCTACTATAATGAGCTTTTTTCTTACGAAAAATTCTTTAGTTTCACTATTATATGGATTGCTGTAATAATTTATTTAAAAGATTTATATGAAAAATACTAAACTTATTCTTTTATTACTAATCTCTCTTATTAATTTTAAAACCGTTGTTGCAGATGATTCTTTTAATAAATGGTTAGATAGCTTCAAGATCAGAGCTGTAAAATCTGGAGTAAGCAAAGAAACAGTTGATCTTGTCATGGATAAAGCAATTTTTTTACCCAAGGTTATTGAATACGACAGATACCAACCTGAATTTTATGAGGATACCAAAACTTATGTTGGGAAGAGATCAAATAAAAAAAAGGTAGTTAAGGGTAAAAGAATATATAAAAAAAATTCTAAACTTATAGAAAAAGTTGATCAAGAATTTTTAGTAGAAAAAGAACTTTTACTTGCTCTAATGGGCATTGAGACAAACTTTGGCTCTTATCTTGGTAAAATGGATATCATTTCGTCTCTTGCAACTTTAAGCTACGATAAGAGAAGAAGTGAATTTTTTTCTAAAGAATTAATCACAGCATTAAGATTAATTGATAATAAAAAAATCAATAAAGATATTTTGTATGGATCTTGGGCTGGTGCATTCGGAAATTTTCAGTTTATGCCGTCAACTATTTCTAATTATGCAATTGATTATAATCAAAATAGTGTAATTGAACTTAAAAATGTAGAAGATTCATTTGCTTCAGCAGCAAACTATATGAAAAAAATTGGTTGGAAAAAAAATAATCATTGTTTTTACCGTGTTGAACTAAAGAATAATATTCCTTCAAAATTTCTTAATTCTTCCGCAAGAAATATTAAACATAAAAAGAATTTCAGATTTTACAAAAAATTTATTAAGAACGATCTAACTGATATTGTAAATGATAAGGAAAAAGTTGCTATAATTACACCAGATGTAGATATAATTCCTGGAAGTCAAACTCTTAATCCTGCCTATATTGTTTTCTCTAATTATGAAAAAATTTTGAAGTGGAATAGGTCATTAAGATTTGCTTTAGCTGTTTGCACTTTGAAGGATAAATTTAAAGATGAATTATAAAAATTTATTGTTGATCTTGTTTTTTTTGGCAAGTTGTACAGTTCAAACTACTCAATATAGTGAAAACATATTTTCAAACAAAGGATTTGTTCTTTTATATGATGAGTCTTTAATTGAAAAAAAATTAATAAGGAAACCCCTTGATGATAGGAGCCTTGAGATAGTCCATAATACTTTGTCAAAAGGTACAAAAGTTAGAATTATTAATCTTTTAAATAACAAAAGCACAAATGCAACAGTAAAAACAAAAAATAAAAATCTATTTTTTTATAATTCAATTTTTTCAAAAAGAATTTTTGATGAACTCGACATCTCACTTAAAGAACCATATGTTGAAATTAGTAAAATTAGAGAAAATAAAACTTTTATTGCCAAAAAATCAAAAACTTTTGATGAAGAAAAAAAAGTTGCTAATAAAGCTCCAGTTAAGTCAATAAGCATAAATGAAATTGGAACACCTAAGTCAAAAGAATTAGATGATAGAAGATCTTTTAATTATTCAATAAAAATCACTGAATTTTATTTTTTAAAAAATGCTAAAGAGCTCAAAAAAAGAGTCGAAAAAGAGACTTCACTTAAAAATGTCAATATATTTTCAATAAATGACACTAAGCACCAAGTATTATTGGGCCCTTATTCTAATATTAATACTCTACAATCAGCTTATAATAGTATAAATAATTTAAATTTTGAAAATATTGAATTAATTAGAAATGATTAAAAAATTTATTATAGTCTTTAATTTACTTTTTGCTTTTTTAGCTGTGCCCTCTAAGGCAGCCTTTGATATAAATGCTAGGACTGCTATTTTACAAGATTTCCTATCTGGAGAAATACTTTATGAAAAAGAAGTAGATAGCGTTATTTATCCAGCCTCAATGACGAAAATTATGACATCAATTGTAGTGTTTGATTTATTAAAGAGCGGAGATCTTTCTCTTGATGATAAGGTAATGGTATCTGAGAACGCTTGGAGACTATCTCAATCTGGATATTCATCAATGTTTATTATGGTTGGAGATGAAGTGAGTGTGGAAGATCTGTTAAAAGGAATAATAATTGCATCAGGCAACGATGCTTGCGTTGCATTAGCCGAAGGTGTTGCGGGTAGTGAAGAGGAATTTGCTATTTTAATGAATGCAAAAGCATCTGAAATTGGAATGATCAATTCAAATTTTTCAAATTCATCAGGCATTAATGATCCAGATAATTATTCTACTGTTAAGGATATTTTAATAATGTCTAATTATCTTATTAAAAATTATCCTGTTTATTATGAATATTTTAAGGAGAAAGAATTTACATGGGATAGAACGGGTGGAGATCCAATTACACAAGGTAATAGAAATCCTCTGCTTTACAAAAATTTAGGAGCCGATGGTATTAAAACTGGTTATTTAGCTGTAGAAAAATATTCTTTAGCAAGCTCAGTTCAAAGAGGAGAAAGAAGACTTATTGCTGTTGGAAGTGGTTTTGAAACTAAAAATGAAAGATCTAGACAATCGACCCGATTATTAACTTGGGGTTTGACAAATTTTGATACAGTTGAAATTGCAAAAAAAGACGAAAATTTTATAGATTTAGATGTTTGGCTTGGAAAAAAAGATATTGTTGGTGGTTATGTAAAAGAAGACATCTACAAAACTTTTCCTAAAGCCAGAAAAAAATTCTTGTCAGCAATTGTAGAATATAATGGTCCTATTAAAGCACCTATCAAAAAAGACCAAGAAATTGGCTTATTAAAGATTTCTTATAAAGGGGATTTAATTGATGAGTACCCAGTTTATGCAGTTGAAAAAGTAAAAAAAGTCAACATTTTCTCTAGAATAATTCACTCTATAAATTATTTGATATGGGGCGATGTATAATAAAGTCATTGTTTTCGAAGGTATTGATGGATCAGGAAAAAGTTTTCATTTAAATGCTGCATCTAATTATTTAAAAAAGAAAAAAATAAAGCATATTAAACTTAGAGAGCCAGGTGGATCTAAAAATTCAGAAAAATTAAGAAAATTGTTGTTATCAAATAAATCTGACTTTGAAAAAAAAACTGATTTACTTATATATTTATCTGCTAGATCTGAAAATTTTTATAAAATAATTAAACCTAATCTTAAGAAAAAAGTAATCCTGATTGATAGATTTGTTGATTCCACGATTGCATATCAACACTATGGTTTTGGCATAAATAGAAATATTATTAATTCGTTAAATAGATTTATATTAGGAAACTTTAAGGTAGATTTTACGTTTCTACATATTGTTAAAAAAAAAGATATTCGTAAAAAGATTAAGACTAAAAAAAATAGATACGACAAATTTAATAAAAATTTCTATCTTAAAGCACAAAATGGTTTTTTGAAATTATCAAATAAGAAAAAAAATTATCTAAAGATCTACTCTGATGAGACAAAAGATAGAAATAAACAAATTATACAAAAAAAATTCAATTCTTTGATTAAAATAAAATGACACCTTTAACTCAAATTAAATTACTATCTTTTAAGGACAATTTTAAAGAATTGGTTAACCTTTCATTGAGAAATAAACTACCAAATAAATTGATTTTCTCTGGTAATAAAGGGATAGGTAAATGCACTTTTGCTTTTCATTTAATAAATTACTTATTTTCACAGGATGAACAGGACAGTTATAATCTTGAGGATAATGAGATAAATATTAATAACAAGTCTTATAAGCTTGTTTCAAACAATACACATCCAAATTTACTTTTAATAGACAGTACTGATAAAAAATTTATAGAAGTTTCAAAAATAAGAGAAATATTAAATTTTTCGTCAAAAACCTCTTTTTCAAATAAAAAAAAAATTGTGCTTATTAATAATGTTGAAAAAATGAATATAAACGCCTCAAATGCTTTACTTAAGATTTTGGAGGAACCATCAACAAATTTGTTTTTTATTCTAATTCATAATTCTCATAAAAAGCTAATCAACACTATAAATTCAAGATGTATAAAGTTTAATTTTTTTATAACTGAATCTGAAATAGAAAAAATTATTAATAATGTAATAGATAATGATTTTTATGAGAGTCTATCGTCTGATTTTAAGATTAGATATCTTTCACCAAAATTTTATATTGATTTATATGATTTTATAAATAAAGAAAAAATTGAATTAAATGATTTGGATATTAACTTTTTGTTAAATTATATATTTAATAAACGAAATTATCTTAAGGATGAATTTATAATTGAAAATTTGCAAATCCTTATTGAAATATATTTCTATAATAAGATTATTTCACAGAACAATTTTGAAAATGACTATAAATCATTTAAACAAACGATGAATAAAATTAACAATATGAATAAGTTTAATTTAGATAAAGACTCATCTTTATTAGAAATTAAAAATATAATTATAAATGAAAGATAATTTTTATATTACTACACCAATTTATTACCCTTCAGCAAAACCTCACATGGGACATGCTTATTCAAGTATAGTAGCTGATTTTTTTGCACGTTTAAAAAGAATTCAAGGCCATAAAGTCTTTTTTTTAACTGGAACTGATGAACATGGTCAAAAAATACAAAGAGCCGCTGAGAAATCTAACAAAGATCCTTTAAAGTTCTGTGATGAAATAAGTAAGACTTTTAGAAACTTATCTTCATTACTTAATTTATCTAATGATGATTTTATAAGAACCACAGAAAAAAGGCATGCGTCAGCTGTAACTAATCTTTGGAATATTTTAGAAAAAAAAAAGGAAATTTATCTCTCAAAATATTCAGGTTGGTATTCCGTTTCTGATGAAGCTTTTTATAATGAGGATGAAATTGAAGATTTAGATGGAAAAAAAATATCAAAATCATCTGGATCTCCGGTAGAGTGGGTTGAAGAAGAGTCTTATTTTTTTAAATTATCCAAATGGCAAAAACCGCTTTTAAAATTTTATTCTGAAAATCCAAAATTTATATTACCAGAGAGCCGAAAAAATGAGGTAATTAGTTTTGTGAAAAGTGGATTAAAAGATTTATCGGTTAGTAGGAAATCTTTTTCTTGGGGGATTAAAGTTCCATCAAACAAAGACCATGTAATATACGTATGGCTTGATGCTTTAACAAATTATCTTTCGGCCTTAAATTATCCAAAAGAAACTGAAAAATTATATAAAGACTTTTGGCCTGCTAATATTCATATTATAGGAAAAGATATTTTAAGATTTCACGCAGTGTATTGGCCAGCCTTTTTATTGGCAGCAGGTATTAAACCTCCACAGAGAGTATACGGTCACGGATGGATACTCTCAGGTGATGAAAAAATGTCAAAGTCTAAAGGTAATATTTTAGATCCTATTGAAATAATTGATATCTATGGATTAGATGCATTGAGATATTATTTACTTAAAGAAGTATCTTTTGGAAATGATGGGAATATTTCAAAGGAAAAATTAGAAAGTTGTATAAATAGTGATTTGGCGAATAATTATGGAAATTTATGTCAAAGAGTTATTTTGTTTTGTGAAAAAAATCTTGGTCTTAAAGTTTCAGGAAAATATAATTTTACGAAAGAAGATCTATCAATTCTTAATGACTTTAAAGAAAATATAAAAGATATAGAAAAACAAATTAATGATCAAAATATAAATTACTATGTTGAGTATGTTGTAAATCAATTATTTAAAGCTAATAAATACTTCAATGATCAAGCACCTTGGACTAAAAAAGATGATAGTTTAAGATTGAACACAATTGTGTTTGTATCTCTTGAATTAATTAGAAAAATTTCAATTTTACTATATCCAATTATTCCTAATACTGCTTTAAAAGTCCTAAATATTTTTTCCATGAAGGAAAATGACGTAAAATTTGACACTATTAGTAATAACGAATATTTAAAAGATAAAAAAGAAATTATAAAGCTTGGTATTTTGTTTGAAAAAATAAAAAAATGATAGATTCACATTGCCATTTAGATCGAGAACCTCTTATATCTAATTTAAGTCAAGTTTTGACTAGAGCAAAAGATGTAGGTCTTGAAAAATTATTAACTATTTGCACTACTAGTAGTGGATACAATAATATTCTTGATATTGTGTCTAAAGATCCAATGATATATGGAACTTTTGGAATTCACCCTCATGAAACAAAAAATTATTTTATCGAAAGAGATGAAATTATAAAAAAAGTAAAGATGAATAGCAAAATTATTGGAGTAGGAGAGACTGGATTAGATTTTTATTATAATAATAGTGATAAAGATACACAATTAAGGAGTTTTCAAAATCATATCGAAGCTGCAATGGATCTTAACATTCCTCTAATCATTCATTCAAGAAATGCAGAGAATGAAACTTATGATATCCTTAAAAAAAATTATCAGAAAAATCTAAAAATTCTTATGCATTGTTTTACTGGATCAACTGATTTTGCTTTAAATTTGGTTCCATTAAACGCTCATTTTTCTGCAAGCGGCATAATTACCTTTAAAAAGTCAACAGAGTTACAGGAAACTTTTAAAAAAATTCCTGAAGATAAACTTTTAATAGAAACAGACAGTCCTTTTTTATCTCCAGAGCCAAATAGAGGCAAAAAAAATGAACCTTCATTCATCAAATTTACTGCACAAAAACTTGCTAATCTTCGAAATATTGAGGTAGATAAGCTAATATTACTTACAACTAATAATTTTAATACTTTATTTTCTAAATAATTCATGAGATTTACAATTTTAGGATGTGGAAGTTCAATGGGAGTACCAAGACCTGACGGTAACTTTGGAAATTGTAATCCTAACAATAAAAAAAATATTAGAACAAGATGTTCAGCAGTAATTCAGGGTAAATCTTTAAATATAATTATAGATACCTCTCCAGATATGAGGCAACAATTAATAAATAACAAGATCACTAATATTGATAAAGTTCTATTTTCTCATATGCATGCTGACCAAACCCATGGAATTAACGATCTTAGAGTCTTCTTTTTAAAAAATAGAAAACCAGTCGATATTTATGCAGATTTACCAACACAGAAATATTTAAATAAAACTTTTTCTTATTGTTTTAAAAATAATTCTCGTGAATATCCTGCGACTTTAAAAATGAATTCTGTTAAGAAAGACCTCTATTTCAAAGATGGTCAAAAAAAAATTCACATTAAATCTCTTAAAGTAAAACACGGAAATGTTGACTGTACTTGTTATATAATTGATAAGAAATTAGCCTACATAAGTGATGTAAGTGACATAAACAAAAAAGACTTTAAATTCTTAAAAGATTTAAAATATTTAGTAATCGATTGCTTGTGGTACAGAGAACATCCGTCACATTTAAATTTAGACAAATCACTTAGATTAATTGATACTCTTTCACCAAAAAAAGCTATTTTAACTAATCTGCATTCTGATTTAGATTATAACGAATTAAAAAAGAAGCTTAAAAAAAATATTGTCCCAGCTTACGATGGAATGAAAATAAATTTATAAAAGGCTCTCAATTTTAGATGTAATCTTTTTTGACATAGGCTTTGTAAAAGAATTATACGTTTCTTCAATCTTGCCTTCTTTATTAATCAAAATTTTGTGAAAGTTCCACTTAGGTATTGCAGATTTGCCGTGATTTTTTTCTGCCCACTTAAATATCTCGTGAGAATTTTCACCTTTGACCTCAGTTATAGAAGTCATTGGAAAATTTATATTAAAATTAACTTCACAAAATTCTTTAACATCAGCATCTTCTTTTTTTTCTTGATTGAATGAATTTGATGGTACACCTAAGACGATTAAACCATCAGATTTGTACTTTTCCCACAATAACTGTAAATCACTGTATTGGTTTGTAAATCCGCAGTAACTAGCGGTGTTTACTACTAACACTACTTTATTTCTATAATCTTTAAGATCAATTTGTTCACCTGAGATACTATTTATTTTAAAGTCAAAAAATACTTTATCGTAATCAGCCGATACATCGTTCTTAGAAAAAAAAATCATAATTAATATTATAAGTAATGTTATTTTCTTCACAACGTTACCTTTTGTCAGGTGTAAGTAATATTAAAAAATATCCTGCCAATGTTGAAAGTAAGGATCCAGTTAAAACACCAATCTTTACTCCATCCATATATTGAGCATTCTCAACGAATGCTAAATTTCCAACAAATAAACTCATAGTAAATCCAATTCCTGTTAGTATGCCAACACCATAAAAATTATACCAGCTTGAGTTCCCTGGCATTTGTGCAATCTTTAATTTAATTGATACATAAGAAAAAACAAAAACTCCTAATTGTTTACCAACAAATAAACCTAATACTATTCCTAAAGGTACTTTGTCTAATAAAGATGAAAGAGATAATCCTTCTAATGACACGCCAGCATTTGCAAAAGCAAACAATGGCATTATACCAAATGCAACATAAGGACTAATTGCATGTTCAATCTTTATTAATAATGAAAAGTCTTTCTCTTTTTTTCTGTGTGGAATAGTCATTGCAAGTAAAACACCAGCTATAGTAGCGTGTATTCCTGAATTGTGGGTGAAATCCCATAATAGAAGTCCAATTAATAAATATGGAAAAAATACTTTTATATTAAATTTATTTATTACTAAAAGAATTATAAATGCTACTAGCATTAAAGATAAATACATTATATTTAAGTCACCAGAATAAAATAAGGCTATAATTAATATTGCCCCTAAATCATCTATAATTGCTAATGCTGTAAGAAAAACTTTTAATGATAAAGGAACTCTTTTACCCAAAAGAGATAAAACACCTAATGAAAAGGCAATATCTGTTGCCGAAGGTATAGCCCAACCATTAATAGTTTCAGGATCTCCAAAATTTATTACTACATAGAATAATGCAGGAACAACCATTCCACCCACAGCAGCTATAATCGGTAGCAATGCTTGTTTGATATTTGAAAGTTCTCCCTGTAAAAATTCTCTTTTAATTTCTAGTGTTACGAAAAAAAAGAAGATCGCCATTAATGCATCATTAATCCAATGCAAGACAGATAATTTAAGCCCAAAGTTGTTTATACCAATGAACAAATATTTGTTTAATGTTTCAAAATAAAGACTAGATAAATCAGAATTACTTATTATTAATGCTAAGATTGCACTAATAAGTAAGACCAAACCACTTGCAGCCTCTAATTTAAAAAACCATTTAAATGGTGAAGAAATATATCTTAACATGATTTATTTTATCAAATTTTGAAAAAAAAGAGAAATATCTATTATAGACTGATACAAATTGTCTAAATATTTTTCAGCAAATGGAACGTATTTAGAAATTTGAAGTAAAAAGGTGTCTACTATCAAAACGAAGGCAACAAAAGAAATAATAAATACCAAAAGAAGCTTAAGGAAATTAACTTTTGTAGTTTTCTCTTTCTTAATATTTTTACGTTTTTCTAATTCAACTGTTTTATCTTCAACAATTACTTCATCATTTCTATCTTCTTCCTCATCTAAAATACCAAATGACTCTTGTGTTAACTCATCATTAGATTGTTCATCTAAATTATCATCAACGGGAATTGTATTTTTGGTGTAAAACCATTCATGTTTACAGCTGCTACACTGTAATAGTCTACCTTTATCAGGAATTTGATCATCTCTTACATTAAAATTTTTACCGCACGAGGGACAAACAATAATCATAGGTCTTATATACCAGATTTTTATTAAATTTCTTTTAAATTTGCGCTCCTTTATCCTTTGAAAAAGCTAATATCTACTGTAATAGTATTCAAATTCGGGGCGTAGCGCAGCCTGGTAGCGCATCTGGTTTGGGACCAGAGGGTCGTAGGTTCAAATCCTACCGCCCCGACCATGTTATGAAAAAAAAAGCTAAAATTTACAAACCTACAAAAAGTTCAATGCAATCAGGTTTAATGAAAACTAAAGAATGGGTATTGGAATTTATTGTACATAATGAGCAAATAAATCCATTGATGGGATGGCAAAGCTCCTCAAATACATTATCAGAGGTTAAAATAACCTTTAATTCAAAAGATGATGCAATAGATTATGCCAAGAAAAACAAGATAAGTTATGTAGTAGTAGAACCAAACAAAAGATCAATTGTTAAAAAATCCTATGCAGATAATTTTTTAAAATAAATGTTTAAATTTTTTACAAATAAAAAATGGTCATCTTGGAGTATTTTTGGATCATTATTAATCCTTGTTTCAACATGGTATCAAGTACAACTTGACGTGATGATTAACGAATGGTTTGGTGAATTCTATGACACTTTACAAAAAGCGTTAACGACACCAAATTCAGTAACTGAAAAAGAATTCATATCATATCTTTTAACGTTTGCCAAAATTGCAGGTGTATGGATGGTAATTTCTGTTGCAACTGATTACTTTACAAGTCATTGGACTTTTAGATGGAGAACTGCAATGGCTGATTATTATCATGAGAACTGGTCAAAGGCTAGATTAACAGAAGGTGCATCTCAAAGAGTTCAGGAAGATACTTTAAAATTCGCAAGAATTATGGAAGGACTCGGAGTTGAGTTATTAAGAAGTTTAATGACATTAATTGCTTTTTTGCCGATTCTGTGGGGTTTATCAAAACAAATAACAATGCTCCCTTTTTTTGGTGAAGTTGATCATGCACTTGTTTGGGTAGCCATAATTTCTGCTTTAGGTGGAACTGTATTATTAGCCGCCGTTGGATTTAAATTACCAGGTATAGAATATGATATTCAAAAAGAGGAGGCTGCTTATAGAAAAGAGTTGGTGTTAGGGGAAGACAATACTAAAAGAGCAGGAATAAGAAATGTAGACTCATTATATAGCAATGTAAGAAAAATTCATTTTAAAATGTATTTTCATTATTTATATTTTAATGCAGTTAAATGGAGCTATCTACAAGGAATGGTAATAGTTCCTTATTTAGCTTTGGCTCCAACGATCGTAACTGGCGCTATTACTCTTGGATTTGTTCAACAAATCGCGAGGGCATTTAATAAGGTAGAAAACTCTCTACAATATTTAGTTAGAAGTTGGCCGATTATAGTTGAACTAATATCAGTACAAAGAAGATTGTCTGAATTTGAAAGCAAATTAGAAAGAGCTGCATTTGAACAAGAAAAAATTTGATGGATATTGATAAAGTTTTTCAGGATCAATTGATTAAAATTACTCAAGAAGCCGCTATATCAGTTTATCCTCATCTAGGAAAAAATAATAAAATCATTGCTGATGAAGCAGCAACTAATTCAATGAGAACTAACTTGAATAAAATGAACATCAGAGGAAATATTGTAATAGGTGAGGGCGAAATGGACGAAGCACCTATGTTGTATATAGGAGAAAAAGTTGGCACTAAAAAAGGACCTGAATTTGATATTGCGGTCGATCCTTTAGAGGGAACAAATTTTGTGGCAAAAAATTTACCTGGAGCAATTTCTGTCATAGCAATCTCAAATAAAAATAATTTATTAAATGCGCCAGAGTCATACATGGAAAAAATTTCTTATCCGAAAGATATAGATCATAATGCAATTGATTTAGATTTTTCGCTTAAAAAAAACTTATCTAATTTAGCAGACTCAAAAAATAAAAAATTTGAAAATTTAAGAATTTGTGTTCTTGACAGACCAAGACATCAGAAGATTATCGATGAAGCCAAATCCTTTAAAATTGAAGTCAAACTAATTTCAGATGGAGATGTTTCAGGCGCATTACTTGTAACAGAGGAAAAACATAACATTGATTTATTTCTTGGAACAGGTGGAGGACCTGAGGGAGTTTTAGCAGCTTCTGCCTTAGATGCCTATGGTTGTGGTTTTCAAGGTAGATTTATATTTGACACAGATGAACTAAAAAAAAGAGCCAACAATATGGGTATAAATGATTTTGATAAGAAATATAAACTCAATGAAATTGTGAAAGGAGACAGTCTATTTTGTGCAACAGGGATTACAAAAGGTGATCTAGTTAACGGTGTAAGATTAAGAGATAATAAGATGGTCCTAAACACTTTGATAACTCACAAAAGTCAAAATATGAAAAAAATTGTAATTGAAGAAATAGATATAAAAAAATGATATCTATTTCCGGTAAAAAGTGGAAAGAATACAAAACACCCAAACGTTTAATAGATAAATTATCAAGTGATTTTGATATTTCAGAAAATTTATCTAAATTCTATTTATCACGTAATTTTAATAAAGAAGATATTTTGATAAAAGAAATTAATGATAATAATCTAAATATCTTTTCTAAGAATAAAGACTTTTTATCAGCGTCTGAAATGATAGTTGATATCATAAAGAATAAACAAAAAACTTTAATATTTGGTGATTATGATGTGGATGGAATTTCTTCAATTACAATTCTATCAAGCTTCTTTAAATATTTAAATCATCCGTTCAAATATGTAATTCCGGATAGATTTAGAGATGGTTATGGCCCAAATATAAGATTATTAGAGCAAAATTTAGATAAAGAAATAGATAATATAATTTTTTTAGATTGTGGATCAAATTCTCATGATGTTATTAGTTATTTAAAGACGAAAAAAATTAGAACTATCATAGTAGATCATCATATTATAAATAGTTTAAATATACCAAAATCAGACATTTTAATAAATCCTGCAAAAAATAATCAAAAAAAAATTGACAATAATGTTTGTGCTGCAACCTTAACCTTTTTTTTAATAGATATAATAAATAAAAAATTAGATTCTAAATTTAAATTAAACGATTATTTAATTTATTGTTTAATATCCACCATTTGTGACGTAATGCCTTTAAAGGGTTTTAATAGAAAAATATTAACAATTGGTTTTAGAAACTTAATAATTAAAAACAAAGGATTAAAAAAACTAATTAACAATAATCTAAAAAAAAAAATAACCTACCAAGATATTGGATTTAATATAGGACCGTTGATAAATTCTTCCGGAAGAATTGCTAAAGCCAATGATGTGGTTGAATTATTTCTCACTCAAAATGATGATAAAATTGATAAGATATTAAATAAAATAAATGCTCATAACCTAATAAGAAAAAAAATTGAACAAGAAAACTTGGACTTAATAGATCTTAAAAAATATTATAGTAAAAATGTGATATTAATTTACAATAAAGAATTTCATGAAGGTGTAATAGGTATACTTGCTGCAAAATTATCAAAAATCTTTAACAAACCATGTTTTATAATGACCAAGTCTCATGACTTATTAAAATGCTCAATAAGATCAGCAAATAATGTAAAAATTAACAAGACTATAAATAAACTTATTGTTAATAAATTGATAATCTCTGGAGGGGGTCACGATCAGGCTGGAGGCTTTTCTGCTAAAAAAGAATGTCTTTCTGATATAGAAGAATTTTTAAACAATGAATTTAGGACTCTTAAAACAAGAAGCTATTCATATTTTGATTCTTTTGCAATTTTCCCAAAAAAGAATAGTTCTATAGTTAGTGACTTAAAATCTTTAGAGCCATTTGGAAAGGATAATCCTGAACCTATTTTTTATTTTAAAAATATAAAATCAATTAGATCTAAAATTATTAATAACAGACATGTCCAAAATATTTTAAAGAATAAAGGTGGAAGGTCTATTAAAAGTTTAAGTTTTGACTGCGTCAATTCTGAACTAGGTAACTATTTGTTAAACTTTAAAAAAGAATTTGATTTAATTGCTTGTATAGTTGAAAATAATTGGAATAACAAAAAAGATTTGGAATTAAGAGTAATTGATATAATTCCTAAGACTTAATAACTTGATTAATTTTTTTTTTTACTCTAAAAGAATGAAATTTGGTCCCTTCGTCTATCGGTTAGGACACATGGTTTTCATCCATGAAAGAGGGGTTCGATTCCCCTAGGGACCGCCACAATGAAATATTTTGTTTATCTATTAGTCTCAGAAAAATATAGTAAGTTTTTTTCTTATGTTGGGATTACTAATGACCTTAAAAGAAGGATTGCTCTTCATAATACCTCAAAAGGAGCAAAGTATACAAAAGGGAAAAAATGGCATTTGGCCTATAAAAAATCTTACAATTCTAAATCAAAAGCCTTAAAAGAAGAATATCGTCTCAAAAAAGACAAAAAGAAAAGGGAAAAAATTAAATTAGAATTTAATTTAAAAAATGAAAATTTCAATTCTTTTACCTTATAAGGAAAATTTTTCACCATTATATCCTGGGGCTGTATCGCTTTTTATTAATTCTATGAATAAATTAAGTAATTTCAAAAATAAAATTACTGTATATGGTTCTACAGATTTAAAAGAAATATTTTCAGCGAATTACGTGAACATTAAATTGAAAAAGAGTTTTTTAAAGAGTCAAACACGAGTCTATGTTAATAAGTTTGTAGAATTACACAAAAATCATAATACTGATATTATCGAAATACATAATAGACCAAATTATATTGAATTTCTTGGATCATTAAACACAAAAAAAGTGCTGTATTTCCATAACGATCCAATTTCAATGATAGGTTCAAAGACATCATTAGAAAGAAAAAATTTAATTAGAAGTTGTGCAAAGATTATATTTAACAGTGAGTGGTCTAAAAAACAATTTTTAAAAAAACTCGATAAGTTTTATCATAAATCAGAAAAACTAGAGGTTATACATCAATCAATTAATAGAGAAAAAGTTGATATCCAAAAAAAAGAAAAACTAATTACTTTTGTTGGTAAATTAAATTCAGCAAAAGGATATGATTTATTTGGAAAATCTATTCTCAAGATATTAGATAAACATAAAGATTGGAAATCTATAGTAATAGGAGATGAACCTAGAGAAAAATTAATCTTTAAACATAAAAATCTTAAAGTTCTAGGTTTTCAAAACCATGCAAAAGTTTTGAATATTTTTAAAAAAACAAGTATAGCAGTTGCATGTTCTAGATGGGAAGAGCCTTTTGGTAGGACAAGTTTAGAAGCATCCAGTCGTGGTTGTGCGGTTATAGTTTCAAATAGAGGAGGTCTTCCTGAAACAATTACTAATGGCATCATTGTAAGAAATTTGAATATTAAAAATATATACAACTCTATTGATAAATTAATTATTAATAAAAAGCAAAGAACAGCCTTGCAAAAGTCTTCATTAAAAAACTTTTATCTTACTGATGAGTTTATTTGCGAAAAAATAGATAGTTATAGAGAAAAACTTGTTAGACTTAATTTAAATTTAAATGGTTTTTTAAAATTTAAAAAACTAAAAATTTTGCATGTTACCAATTTTAATGAAAGACATAATGGTAGATTATTTTATAACACCGGTAAAAGAATAAATAACGGTCTTATAAGATTAAACCATAGTGTTTTAGAATTTAGCGATAGGGATATTGTTAGTTATTACCGTAGTTTAAACGACATTAATGGTTCAAAAAGACTTAATAAAAAACTAATTGAGGTAATAAGTAATTATGTTCCCGATGTTATTATTCTTGGTCATGCTGACCTAATAAAAAAAGAGACATTAAATTTTATAAAAAAAAACTACCCAAATATTAAAATTATACAATGGTTTTTAGACAGAATGGATACACAATGGATTTCTAATAAGAAAAGATTTCTAGACAAAATTGATTTGATGGATGCTAGTTTTTGCACAACAGAGCCTAAATCTTTAAACTTACCATCTAAGCACAAAGTTTTTTACATTCCAAATCCCGTTGATGAATCCTTCGAAAAGCTAGAAAATTATAAAAACAAAAATTTTAACAATGATGTCTTTTTTGCAATGAGTCATGGAGTTCATAGAGGTGTGTTAAAAAAAGGTAAATTTGATCAAAGAGAAAATTTTATTAATAAACTAGTTTCTGTTACTCCGAATATTAGATTTGATTTATATGGAATGAATGGAGTTCAACCAGTTTGGGCAGATAATTATCTTTTGGCAATTTCGCAATCAAAAATTGGTTTAAATCTAAGCCAAGGAAAACCAGCTGAATTTTATTCTAGCGACAGATTTGCACAACTCATCGGAAATGGATTGTTAGTAATGATAGATGAAAAAACCAAAATCGGGAATTTTTTTAATAAAGATGAAATCATTCTGTATAAAAATATTAAGGATCTATCATCTAAAATTATAAAATATAGTAATGATAATAATTTAAGATGTAAAATTGCCAAAAAAGGCAGAGATAAATATTTTAAATATTTTAATTCAACTGTTGTGGCTGATTTTATAATAAATAAAACTTTAGGAACAAAAAAGAAATTTTATTGGGAAAACATATAAAATGTTTTCAATAATTATACCAACCTTAAATAATTTAGATTATCTAAAACTTTGTTTAAAAAGCTTAAAAAAAAATTCAAATTATAATCATCAAATTATTGTCCATGTAAATATTGGTGCAGATAATACGCTAGATTTCCTCCAAAATGAAAATATTGATCATACTTTTACAAAATATAATGCAGGAATTTGTGAGGGTATGAATATGGCATCCAAAAAAGCAAAAAAAGATTTCATTTTATATGCTCATGATGACTTTTATTTTTGCCCAGGATGGGACTCAGCGATTGTAAAAGAAATTAACAAAATTGGTCACAATAAATTTTATTTATCTGGAATAATGATGAATAACGGACCACTTAAGATTGATTGCGGTAATACGTTAGAAAATTTTAATGAAACAAAATTATTAGAAAAATATGAAAGTGTTAATCACTTTGATTTTCAAGGTTCAACCTGGGCACCTCATTTAGTGCATAAAGATTTGTGGAACAAAGTTGGTGGTTTCAGTGAAGAATATTATCCCGGAACTGGGTCTGATCCAGACTTAAACATGAAACTTTGGAATGAGGGTGTTAGAATATATAAGGGCATAAACAGTTGTAAAGTTTATCATTTTGGATCTATAGTCACCAGAAATTATAAAGATCATCCGACAATACAAACCGAATCAGGAAACAAAGGTGCAAAAATTTTCATACTAAAATGGGGTGTAACAATTGATTTTTTTAAAAAATTTTATTTAAGGTCTGATACTGAATACAAAGGAGAACTTGATAATCCTAAAATTAGCCTAGTATATTTAACTAATTTATTTTTATGTAAATTAAATTATTTTTATATAAAGTTTATTTATAGAAAATATAATAAAATTAGATTATCAAAAAAATGATTTATATTTCACACCGTGGCTATATTAATGGAGTTGATGAAAAAATTGAGAATAATCCAAACAATATTGCAAAACTTTTGGAAAAAAATATACATGTTGAAGTTGATGTAAGATATTACAATGATAGTTTCTACTTGGGACACGATGATCCAAAATACAAAATTGATGTTAATTTTTTAAAACATAAAAACTTATGGTGTCATGCAAAAAATTTTAAAACATTAGATGAGATAAGAAAAATTGACTGCCATTATTTTTGGCATCAAGAGGATGATTATACTTTAACAAGCAAAGGTTTTGTCTGGGTTTATCCAGGCAAACCATTAATTAGAAATTCTATTGCAGTACTACCAGAAAAATTTAAACAAGATCTATCTATATGTTATGGAATTTGTACTGATAATATAAATAAATACTTAAAAGATTTATGAAAATTAAAGGCCTAATTTTTGATTTAGATGGTGTTTTAGTTGATACAAAAAAAATTCATTTTGATGCGCTTAATAGCGCTCTTAAATCTACTAATTCTGAAGAAATAACATTTAAAGACCATGTGAACATCTATGATGGTTTACCTACATTAGAAAAACTTAGAATTCTTAATAAAAAGAAAGGATTAAATAAAAAACTTTTCTCAAAAATTCAAAAAAAGAAACAAATCGAAACTCAAAAACTTTTAAACAAAAATCTTAAATATAATCCCAAAATTTCTAAACTTTTTTTAAGATTGTCAAAAAATTATAAAATTTGCATTGCAACTAATGCTATCAACAAAACACTTAAAGTATGTTTAAAAAAATTGAAGATAGAAAAATTTATTTTTTCCTCGTTCTCAAATCAAGATGTAACAAATAACAAACCTCATCCTGAAATTTATTTGAAATGCCTTATAGATATGGGTCTTAAGCCCAACGAAACGCTTATTTTTGAGGACTCATCCCATGGTGTAATGGCTGCCCAGGATTCTGGTTGTCATTTATTTACGGTAAAGAATCTTTCAGATATAAGTTATAGTAATATTTCAAATTTTATAAAAAATCTGATGAAAGATAAAAAACAATCAAATAATTTAAATTTTTGGTCTGATCCTAACTTGAATATTTTAATACCGATGGCTGGTGCTGGTAGTCGTTTTAAGGAAGCAGGATATATTTTTCCAAAACCTTTAATTGAGATAGACAATAAACCAATGATACAATGGGTAATCGAAAGTTTAAAGTTAGAGGGAAATTATATTTTCATAGTACAAAAGGAACATCAGGAAAGATATAACATTAATAGTGTTTTAAAAATATTAAAACCAAATTGTAAAATTATTGAACTAGATCATATTACTGAAGGGGCTGCATGCACAACTCTTCTTGCTAAAAAATTTATCAATACCAATAATCCACTTATTATAGCAAACTCAGATCAATATATTAATTGGGACAGTATAAAGTCAATGTATAACTATAATCAGAAGAAAATTGATGGTAGTATTTTAACATTCGAAGCAATACATCCCAAATGGTCATACGCAAAAACGGACAAAAACAATTTCGTAACAGAGGTTGCTGAAAAAAAAGTAATATCGAAAAATGCAACAGTCGGTGTATATTATTGGAAAAAAGGGAGTGACTACGTTAATTGTGCAGAGACAATGATAAAAAAGAACATACGAGTTAATAATGAATTCTATGTATGCCCAGTTTATAATGAAGCAATAGGGGAGGGTAAAAAAATAGTTATAGATAAGGTCTCAGAAATGCATGGATTAGGCACACCAGACGATTTAAAAAATTTTATTACCAAAAAAAATCTGACAAATTAATTTCATGAATACAAAGAAGATATTTGTGATAGCATGTTATTATGATGGCACAAATGGTTCGATTTTTGAATGCGTAAAATCAATCCAAAAATATTATAAATCAGCTAAAATCATAGTAGTAGATAGCAATTCACCTGATAAAACTTATTTTCAAAAATTAAAAGAAAAAAAAATAACTGTATATAATGCGAAAAATAAGAATTATGATACAGGTGCTTATTGGTTTGCCTATAACAAATTTAAAAAAACGAGTTTTTTTTATTTTCTTCAAGACTCCGTTATTTTTAAAAAAAAATCTATCTAATTATGAAAAAAATGATCTGACTACTTTTAGATATTTTCTGTCATTTAATAAAATTGGAGGTAGAAAGATGGAAAAAACAAGAAAGAACATTCAGAAAAAAATCCATGATTTGTTTAAAAAACAAGACAAATTAAAAGATCACGATATTTATGGTTTTGATTTCGAAAAGCAAATTAATTGGTGTAAATTAAAATTAAGCAAAACTGGTTATTTTATGCCAAAAATTTGGCTAAGTGTTTTTGGTCCAATTTTTATGTGCAAACGAGTTGTAATGGATAAACTTTATAAAAAGAGGTTTCATAATATATTACCAACAAACAAATTAGAACAGATGTGTATGGAAAGGTTGTTTGGCATCGCTTTTCAACAGGAAGGATATGATGCATCAGAATCTGTTCAAGGGGATCACTTTACAACACCATTTGAAACTCCTAATTTTAAAAAAAAATTTTATAAGCGAAAATGATTTTATGGTCTTTTAGTCGACTTTTGACCTTTAATTGATGATAATAATCCATCTAATCTTATTTGATAATGCTTTTCTTGAGGTATGTTTCTAATTCCTTTGTAATAAACTATTTTTACAATTGTTCTTAATAAAATTGGGGCGAAGATAAATAAACTTAAAAAAAAGCCTTTTTTCTTTTTAGTAAAATAAAACTTTGACCAAATAAAGTGCCATGCATATAAATCCTTAAACCTATTAGCTTCTTTTTCACTTGTTGTTTCAACCGATGTACCAATATCATGGTACACACATTGAGAGTTTACTTGATAAATTTTATATTTATTTTTATTTGATCTATAACAATAATCAGTCTCCTCAAAATATAAGAAGAAATTTTCATCAAATCCCTCATTTTTATCAAATATTTCAGTACAAAAGAACATTGCGGATCCACTTATCGACTCTATCTGACCGTATTTTTCGTTAACATTTGATTGTTTATGAGATTTTTCGCTCACATTTTCAAATCTAGGCCCCAATGCTCCAAAATTATCATTTAACTCTTTTGCTGACTCATAAAAAACGTTTATTAATTTATCATCAATTTTTTGCATATCAGGATTTAAAACAAAAAAGTATTTTGTAGCTACAAGTGTTCTTGCTAAATTTATTCCACTTCCATAACCCTTATTTTCAGAAAATATGATTTGTACATTTTTATGTAGATCTGTAATTTTATCTTTTATTGATTTGTCCTGGGAATTTTCAACAATAATTATCTTAAAATTATTTGATATATTTTTTATTAAATCTAAAACTTTTTTTTTACTTTTATGAGATATTACGACAATTGTAACTTCTTTATATGAATCGTTCATTCTTTAATATTAATTTATATTTTAATTTTATTTAATGCATTATTCTTAAATAAATTAGCTTCTCTAATATATCTTCTTACCATTTGTGTTGTTTTATGTCCCGTCATAGCCATTATACTTCTTTCATCGGCACCAGATTCTGCTGCTACAGTAGCAAAGCCTGCCCTTAAACTGTGACCTGCAAAGTTTTTATTTTCTATGCCGGCTAAGTTTAAATATTCTTTCATTAACAATACAACAGATTGATCTGTTAATCTTTTATCTGTTAATAACGAACCTTTAGAAAATCTTCTAAAAATAGGTCCAGACTTAATCTTTGAAACCTCTAACCAATTTTTAAGACTAGTAACAGGACAATAAATTCCATTTGAGAAGTAGGGAAGGCCCTTTATCATTCCTTCTCCAAATTGATCTGTTTTTGATCTTCTGATAGTTATTTTGAGGCCTTCAGGTACAAATTCTAAGTCTTCATGGTCTATAGAAATTAGCTCAGTTCTTCTAAAACCACCTCCAAACCCAATTAGTATTATTGATCTATCTCTTAACTTTTTGATTTCCTCGCATTTTTGTTCATCTATTACATTAATTATAGATTTTAAATGATTGATTAATATAGGTTTTTTACCTCTTTGAATGCTACCTTTTACTCTTTTGATACCTAATAAGTTCTCAGTTATGATTGGATGTTTTGTATCTAAATAGTGCCCTTTTAGCTTATGAACCATGCTTATCGATACCAATCTTCTTCTTATGGTGCTTATTTTGAAATTTTTAGATAGATGGGTGAGGTATATAGATATAATTTTAGGCTCTGATGGTAATGAATTTAGTCCATGCTTAGCACAAAAAGCACCAAAGTCCTTAAAATCGGATTTATAAGCCCTTAATGTATTATTGGCTTTGGAACTTTTAAGATTATTTAAAGTTGCTTCATGAAGCGATTTAAGATCTGTTGTTAGTTTATTCATAATTACTATTGATAACAATTAATTATCATTAGTAATAATATAAGTCATTTAAGATGTCAAGTAAATAAGTTAATTTGTTTTTATGTTAAAATATATAATTTTAGCTTTAGCTTTTATTGGAATAGTTTTTTTTGTGCTGTTTAAATTTGAAAAATTAGATAAGCCTGAGAAAAAGAAATCTATATATATTTTGATAGCAGTATTAATTTTAAGCTTAGCTGGAATTGTTTCATTATTATACTTTTAGAGTTATTAACGTTATTCACACCTATCCTGTTTAATCGCTTAAAAAGTGATACATTCAACCTAAGTAGTTTGTTATTGTGAAATGAATTAAGGGGCAACCCTTAACTGGCCGACTGGGGAAAGGCCGAGAGGACCAAGCCCAGGGGGCAGAAAGTCTTACGGAGTAGCGCTAAAATCGTAGGGCGGAAGGCATGGCGGTAGCGCATACAACGACGTGCCAAAACTACTGTTCTTTGCACCGTAAAAAGTGCAAGGAAACAGGGGTTTTTTTTCATGAAAGGCACTAAATTTCAATTACAGGTATGGAATTATTTAAAAAAGATTCCTAGAGGGTCTGTAAAAACATATAAACAGGTAGCTATAGCAATAAACAAGCCAAAATCAGCTCGTGCGGTTGCTAATGCTTGTGCTAAGAACCCTTATGCTCCAAATATACCTTGTCATAGGGTTATTAGGTCCGATGGAGGCCTTGGAGGTTATTCTGGAAGAGGTGGAGTTGCTCAAAAATTAAAATTGTTGAGGTCAGAAAAGGTTGATATTTAGAGCTTTTTTTCACTCAAAAACCCAATAAAATCAACGTTTTTTATATATTTAGTCTATAAATTGATATTATTTATAAATTCAACGATCAGTTGCACCATTCTGAGGACAATTCTTAAAATTGACCCCTCTATGGCCGTTTAAATAGCATATTCAATATCTGCATTGGTCTAAAATTATGCAATAACAATAGTTTTAGACGCCCCCTTTTTTTTGATTTTCACAGTCTTTGAGCTAATATTAATGGCTATTTTAAAAGTTTTTTCATTTTTATCATTAAATTACGGTTTTTTGTTAGTTTTTTTTACCAAAAACGTTCTTTTAAAGATACTAATAATACTCAATAATAACAATAGTTTACAATAGTATATTAAAGTATTACTTAACTAATTAGTAAACTTATATTACCTATTTATTTAAGTCTTTTAACGATGTTCTCTCGCCTTGATATATAGATACCACTAAGAATAATAATAAATAAACCAAAGAAAGTCCATTTATCTGGGAAATCACTAAAGAAGTAATATCCTATTATAATATTTGTAACTATCTCAAAGTAACTAAATGGAGCTAATTTCGAAGCATCTGCATATTTAAGAGACAATATAATAAATAGATGACCTAAACATGCAAATATTCCAATAGCTGCCATCATAGACCATTGATTTAAAGAAGGTTTAATCCATACGAAAGGCATAACAAACGAGATTATTATGGCCCCTACTACACCAGTTAACAATAAAGTTAATAATGGATTATCAGATGAACTTAGTTTTCGTGTAATTATTAAATAAAAACCATACATTACCCCAGTTCCTAAAGCTGCTAAACTTGCTAAGTTTATTTCTACAAATCCTGGTCTAATTACTACCATTGATCCAATAAAACCAATTATAACAGCAGACCATCTTCTAAAACCAACTTTCTCACCTAAAAAAATTGGAGAAAATGCTGTAACAATTAAAGGGGCAATGAATGCTAATGTAAGAGCCTTTGCTAACGAAATTATTGAAATTGAATAAAAAAAACAAACATTTGCGGTTAATAAAATTAAACCTCTAATAAGTTGTAGTTTAGGTTTATCAGTCCAAACAAGGTTTTTTCTAAAAAAGAAAAACATTATAGGCAATGTAAATGCTACTGTGAAGAAGTATCTTGCCCACGTAATTTGTAAAACTGGAAGATCAGAACTGAGATATTTTGCAAAACCATCCATTATGGGGAGCATTACCCACGCTAATAGATTAAAAGTTATAGCTTTCATTGATATATTATGTCTAATTGAAATATCTTAAAGCAAAGAATACCACAATAGGAATAGTTATAAATGACATTAAAGTTGATGTAACAATTGTACTTGCAATACTATCAACAATTTTTTTGGGAGAATACATGCTTCCAACTAAATAGTTCAATATAGCACTTGGCATCGCACTTTGTATTAAAAGTACTCCTGCAGGAAATCCTGAAAGATCAAAATAATAAATAACAGCAAAGCCTATAATGGGACCTATTATAACTCTTAAAAATGAGAATATAATTGAGTATCGAAAAGAAAATTTGAACCTTGTTAATGCAATACCCAAAGACATCAATACCAAAAAAATAGTTGCGTAAGTAAGAAGAAAAGTTGTGTTTTCAAGAAATAAAGGTGTTTTGATATCAAAAAATAAAAAAAAAACAGAGACTATAATTGCGTATACAGGTGGACTTTTAATAAGAATATCAAATGAAAATTTTTTTTTTGCTAAAAAAACACCTAATGTGAAATGAAATAGAATAATTACGGAAGCAATAGCTGAGGCTACTCCTAAACCTTGAGTTCCATAGGCAAATAAACAAATTGGAACGCCCATATTCCCAGTATTTGGAAGAATTAATGGTGGAAGTTCCATACTAAGATCTTTTTTAAGAATGAAAAGTATTATAAGTCCAACTATTGCAAAACCACCAATCATTAAAATAGCATACGCAAAGTAATGAATAAAAATACTTAAAGTTATACCTGTTGTTGTAACAGTATAAAAAATCATTGCTGGAGTACCAATATTTCCAGCAAAATTTGTTATAAAGTTAGTATCAAATTTTGGATTTTTTTTACCTAAATAGTAACCAATACCTATGACAAAAAAAACTGGAAAAATAACTTCAAAAATCTTGACGTATATTTCCATTACTAAAAAAGCCTTAATAAAACAGGCTTTTTAAGCACATTTTTGTTTTTTTGTAATGATCTTAAACATTTATCTGAATTTATTTGTTTAGTTGCATGTGTAATAATAACAATTGAGGCTGTTTTGTTTTTATTATTCGGTATTTGTATTAATCTTTGAATAGAAATTTTATTATTAGCTAAATTTTTTGTGATTTGAGATAATACGCCTTGTTTGTCTTTTACTTCAAATCGAATATACAAAGAATTTTCATAATTATTAAGATCATAACTTTTAATTTTATTTCGTTTTGCATTTGGAATGCCAAAAGGATATTTAATATTTCCTCTCAAAATTGACATTAAATCTGACATTAGTGCTGATGATGTAGGCTCGGGCCCTGCCCCTTCACCTTGTAAAACACTTTCTCCAACTGGTTTTCCTTCTAATATTACTGCGTTCATTACACCGCCAACATTTCCAATATATGTGTTCTTTTTGACCAAACACGGGTGTACCCTTTCAAAAAGCTTATTATTGATTATTTCTGTAATACCCAATAATTTTATTCTAAGATTTAATTGATCTGCTATTTCAAAATCCTTAGGTTCGACATTTTCTATTCCTTCCATTAAAGAAACTGAATTCGATAAACGTTTATTAAATGCTAAAGCAGATAGAATTTTAACTTTAGCAAGAGCGTCATACCCATTTAAATCTAATTTTGGATTACCTGGTTCCGCATATCCCAATTTTTGAGCTTTTGTTAGTACATTTTTAAAATTATCTTTTGTTTTTTCCATCTCAGATAATATGTAATTACATGTTCCGTTCAATATTCCATAAACTTTTGTAATGTGATTAGTTGCAAGACTGTCTTTAATTGTTCTAAGAATTGGAATACCACCTCCAACAGATGCTTCAAACTCTAAATTTACTCTTTTATTTTCAGCAATTGAAGAAAGTTTGTCACCATGTTTTGATATTAAGGCTTTGTTTGGAGTTATGACATGAATTTTCCTATTCAAAGCAAACTCAACACATCTCTTTGACATTCCATCTGATAATCCAATACATTCAAACAAAATATCAACTTGTTTACTCTTAAGCATTTTAATTGGATCTTTAAAAAAGATTTTTTTATTAATTGGATATCTTCTTTTCTTATTTTTGTTTCTTGCTGATAAACCAACAATTTTAATTTTTTTTCCTGTTAAAAGCTGAACAGTTTTTTGATTTCTTTTAAGTTCATTATAAAGAAAAATCCCTATTTGTCCTAAACCTACAATTGCAATATTAAATTCTTTTTTCATTAGTCTATATTAGGGTAATCTTTAATGTTTCCATTATTTTCAATTAAAACTTTAAACTCTTCAAAAGTCATTTTTTTATTAATGTCGATTACCTCTGTCTTAAGGTCCTGTTTACTACATGAAATTAGAAAAATGAATATTACTATTAAAAAATATCTCATTTTAAACCCTCGTTTAATTTAAATTTAAAGATAAGATTTAAATTTTGAACTGCTTGCCCTGCCCCACCTTTTATCAAATTATCTATACTGCTAAGAATAATCAATTTTTTCTTATCTTTAGATTTACAAACTGATATCTGACAATTATTTGTGTTAATAACATCATTTGTGCTTAGAGCTTTATTCTTCAATATTTTTATAAATTTATGTTTCATATAAAATCTTCTTAATTCATTATATATCTTATTCAAATTTGCTTTACTTTTATAATTTAAATAAATAGTTGATAAAATCCCTCGGAACATAGGTAGTATATGAGGAGTAAAAGTAAATTCTATATTCTTTTTAATATAGCTCAATTCCTGTTGAATTTCTGCATTATGTCTATGAGAACCTATTCCATAAGCGCTTGTTGAGCCATATAGATTTTTATTCTTGAATTTCTTATGAAAGCCACGACCAGCTCCGGAAAAACCTGATTTTGAGTCAATAATAATATTCTTAAAATCAATTAAATTTTTTTTGATTAGAGGAAATAATGGTAAAAGTATAGATGTAGGATAACAGCCCGGACAAGCTATTACCTTTGCTTTTGATAAATTTTTTTTATTAATTTCAGATAAGCCATAAACACTTTTCTTTAGATTATTTAAAGATATATGTTTAATCCCATAATATTTATTATATATTTTTGAATTCTTTAATCTAAAGTCAGCAGATAGATCAATCATGATATTTTTTTTTAATAGTTTGTTAGCAATTTTTTGGGACTCACCATTAGGTAGGGATGTAAATATAACATCCACATCTTTAAATAGTTTATAATTAATCTTGATTATCTTTGGTAGTTTATATTTCTTTAAATCTTTGTCATAAGAAGAAATATTTTTACCAACTGATGTATTGCCACAAAGATATTTTATTTTAACGTTTTTGTGTTTGCATAGGAGTTTTACCAACTGAGTTCCAATATAACCCGTTGCGCCTACAATTAATACATTAAGTTTGTTCATAGATTATTATAACAGTTGATTGTAAAAAAGTAATTATCTTTTAGAAAACTGAAAGCTTCTTCTTGCTTTTCTATGACCGTATTTTTTACGCTCAACAGAACGAGAATCTCTCGTGGTAAGTTTCTCTTTTTTTAAGGGAGCTTTGAATGAAGCATCGAATAACAATAAAGCTTTAGAAATACCATGTATCATGGCTCCAACTTGACCGCTATGTCCACCACCCTTCACGGAACATCTTACATCGTAAGAAGTAGATTGTTCAATAAGTTCAAAAGGACGTAACAATTGATTCACATGATTAGATCTTTTAAAATATTCATCATATTTCTTGCCATTAACAAAAATATTACCACTACCCTTTTTAAGCCAAACTTTTGCAATTGACTTTTTTCTTCTTCCAGTAGCGTATTTACTGTCTGTGAAATTACCCATAATTTGTATATTTTCTGTAGACATGATTAATTTCTAACAATATTTTTGTTATTTAATTTTGACACATCAATCAATTCTGGGCTTTGAGACTCATGAGGATGTTTTTCTCCAACATAAACTTTAAGTTTTGATAATTGTTTTTTTCCTAAAGCTCCACCTGGTAACATTCTTTTTACTGCCAATTTTAATACTTCCTCAGGTTTTTTTTGATGTAATTTTTCAGGTGTTGTTTCTTTTATACCCCCAGGATAACCTGTGTGTCGGTAGTATTTTTTATTTTCAAATTTATTTCCAGTAAATTTTATATGTTCTATATTTTTTACTACTACAAAATCACCATGATCCATGTGAGGTGAAAATTTAGGGCTATTTTTACCTCTAATTATTTTTGTAATTATAGTAGCTAATCTACCTACAACTGCATTTTTGGCATCAATTTCATACCACTTACAGTTTATTTCACCTTTTTTAATGAATTTAGTCATGTTTGCGGGGATTAATACTTAGAAATAGCCTATTGTCAAATTATTATATTTATCTTGTTTTTTCCAATTATCTTATGATAGCTTAAATAATTATATGAAAGTAGTGCATAATTCACAATTTCTACTGATCAAAAAACACAAATCATCAAAGAAGGGAGAAAAAAATGAGTAAATCAAAGAATCCAGAGACTATTGCTCTACATGGTGGTGAATATAGAAGTGATCCAGCAACTACAGCAGTTGCCGTTCCGATTTATAGAACAACATCATATCAGTTTAATAATACTGGACATGCAGCAAATCTATTTGCGCTTAAAGAGTTTGGAAATATCTATACAAGGATCATGAACCCAACAAATGATGTTTTAGAAAAAAGAGTTGCGGCTATTGAAAACGGACTAGCTTGTGTGACTGTTGGCTCTGGTCAAGCAGCTTCTACTTTTGCAATTCTAAACGTATGTCAGTCAGGTGATAACTTTGTTAGTTCAACAGATCTATATGGTGGAACAGTAAACTTATTTACACATACATTAAAAAAACTTGGTATTGAAGTAAGGTACGCTGATCCATCTGATCCAAAAAATTTTGAAAAAGCAATAGATGACAGAACAAGATGTTTCTATGCAGAAACATTACCTAATCCTGCTTTAAGAGTTTTCCCAATTAAAGAAGTTTCTGATATTGGAAGAAAGCACAATATACCTCTAATAATGGATAATACTGCAGCACCAGTTATTTGTAAGCCATTAGATCATGGCGCAGCTGTTGTTGTTCATTCTTTAACTAAATTCATTGGAGGTCATGGCACAGTAATCGGTGGATGTTTGGTTGATGGAGGAAATTTTGACTGGACAGCTGATCCAAAAAGACAACCTTTATTTAATGAACCAGATATGAGTTACGGTGGAGCAAAATGGGGTGAAGTTGTACCTCAATTGACTGGAGCTAATGTATCCTTTGCTGTAAGAGCAAGAGTATGTTTATTAAGGGACTTAGGAGCACCTTTAGCACCTGACAACGCATGGGGTATTATACAGGGGTTAGAGACAGCACCTTTGAGAATGAAACAACACTGTTCAAATGCAGAAAAGGCTGTTGATTTTTTAACTAAGCACAAAAATGTTGAGAGAGTTATATATCCAACACTTCACAAAGGAGCAGTTGGAGATAGAACTAAGAAATATTTTTCCGGAGGTAACGGTGCTCTAGTAGGTATTGAAGTTAAAGGCGGTGTAGAAGCTGGCAAAAAGTTTATTGAGGCTTTAAAAATGTTTTATCATGTAGCAAATATTGGAGATGCTAGAAGTTTAGCTATCCACCCTGCTACAACTACACATAGTCAGCTTAACGAAGAAGAATTATTAGCAGCTGGTGTTACACCTGGATACATAAGACTGTCAATAGGTATTGAGCATCCAGATGATATTATTGCAGACTTGAAACAGGCACTTGATGCTTCAGGCAAACCAAGTCTAAAGGCTGTAAGTTAATTTTTCTTAGTGTTTATAAATAAAAAATAAACGCTAAAGCTTACAAGTAAAATTGAACTAATTTGGTGCATAGATGCAATAAACATTTGTGCACCACTAGTTACTGTCAAAATTCCTAAAACTATTTGAAGCGATAATATTAAACCTAAAATTATTACTGTTTGATTAAACTCTATTAATTTATTTGAAATTACCAAATAAAGAGTAATTAAATATATAGACATTATTATATAGGCAAGATTTCGATGCATAAATTGAACAAGAGACGGTTCGCTAAAAGCTGAAATCTTAAACAAGTTGTACAGATTATTGTCATTTGGAAAAAACGTTGATCCCATTAATGGCCATGAATTATAAATTTTTCCAGCGTCCATGCCCGAAACAAAAGCACCAACAATTATTTGTAAAAAAATCAAGAAAACAAAGATCTCAGGTAATTTAAATTTTATATACCCATGATTAGAGTTTAATTTTATCTTAAGTTTGAAAATTTGCCAAAGTATGAGTGTTAAGATAATAAAGGCAGTTGTTAGGTGAAGAGATAATCTAAAATGGCTTACATCAACTTTGTTAACTAATCCGCTCATAACCATATACCAACCTATAAACCCTTGAGCACATATTAATATAAATATAAATATATATGGTTTAGTTTTTTTGAAACCTAGTCTGAAAATAAAATATAGTAATGGTATTAGAAAAAATAAACCAATTATTCTACCCAAAAATCTATGAGCCCACTCCCACCAGAAAATTACTTTAAATTCATCTAGTGACATATTGAAGTTTTGTAATTTATATTCAGGTATTTCCTTATATAAATTAAAATAAGCAATCCATTCAGTATTTGAAAAAGGTGGTAAAAGTCCTTTAAATAATTCCCATTCAGTAATTGATAGACCTGAGTCAGTTAATCTTGTAAGTCCACCAACAACTATTATTGATGAAACTAAGACAAACATAACAATTAACCAAAAAGATAGTAAATTTTCGATACTTTTATTTATGTACATATATGAATAAATATAATAATTATAATTAAATCCAAAAGATTAAATGTCGCCTAATAATAAAAAAAAATTAATTGTTTTAAGAAAAAAACTAGATTTACTTGATAATCAACTAATCAAAATATTAAAAAAGAGATTTAATGTTGTTCAAAATGTCTTGAAGCTTAAAGAAAAAAAGAGTGAAATAATTGATAGAAAAAGAATTAATGTAATTTTAAATAATATTAAGAAAAAATCTAAAAAGAATAAAATAGATACCAGGATTACTCTAAAGGTATGGAAAAGTATGATTAACGCTTTTATTCAATATGAATTTAGAAATTTTAAGAAAAAAAGATAATTAATTATTTACTGTGCGGCGGGAGTTTTTTTTCAACAAAAATTTCATGCTTTCTTGTAGAAGGATTATACTTTTTTGCTTTTAGCTTAATCTTAGCCTTTTCACCACCAGCTGGTTTCTTTACATAATAGAAAAATGGACTATCAGGTTTAGCCTCTGGTACTAATCTTACTTTAACGTGTGTTTTTTTTGCCATTTGAGGTTTTTAAGTCTTTTATTAATTTATTAATTTTGTTTAGTTTTAACTTTAAATCTAGAGCATTTATAGTTTTATTTTCATTAGCGTCAATATCAAAAAAATCTTCATTTAATTGTTTTTTTGCACCAGAAATAGTCATTCCTTTATCCTTAAGTAGGAACTTAATTTTCTTTAGAACATCTATATTTTTATCATCATAATATCTTCTTTTATTTATTATAATTGGTTTTATTTGTTTAAACTCACTCTCCCAATATCTTATTGTATGTGTATTTTTTTTATTGCCAGAGGTCTCTAATTTTAATATTTCTGCGACTTCGCCAATTGTTTTATAGGCTTTCGAGATTTTTTTCATTTTTAATGTTAATAAATTCTTTAAAATCTTTAGATGGTTTAAATATTACTACGTTTCTTTCTTTAATAATTTTTTCTTCCTTGGTCTTAGGATTCCTTCCGACACGTTCCTTTTTAAAGCGTACATGGAAAGTTCCAAAGTTGGATATCTTTACAACTTTATATTTCTTAAGATTCTTAATAATGTCAGATAAAATGTCTTCAAGAATACTTTCGGACATTTTTTTTGAGAATCCTAATTGCATAAATACAGAATTTATAATTTCTTTTTTAGTAAGATTCACTCTCATTAAGTAATAATGTTATCTTTAATTTTTTCTATCAAATTACCGTAAACAATTTTTTCACAAACTTTAAGTGAGTTAGAAAAACCAATATGATCAGTTGAACCATGACTTTTTACAACAGGGGAGTTTAGACCTATAAGGATCGCACCATTATAAAGTCTAGGATCCAATTTGTCTTTAACCTTTTTTAAATTTTTTATGTTTAAAAATGAGAGAATTTTTCCATATAAATTAGATGTCATTGAATTCTTTACCTCTTTCATTATAAAATTTGCAGTTCCCTCTGCTGTTTTTAGGGCAATATTTCCAGTAAAGCCATCTGTTACGATAACATTTACATCACCAGACATAATGTTGTTGCCTTCAACATAGCCTGCAAAATTAAATTCCTTATTTTTTTTTTCGTTTAATATTTTGTAAGCGTTTTTTATTATTTCATTACCTTTAATGTCTTCAGATCCAATGTTTAAGAGCGCTACCTTTGGCTGATCTTTGGGAAAGAGCGATTTGAATAAAGAAGACCCCATTATTGCAAAATCTATTAAATTTTTTTCACTACACTCAATGTTTGCACCAAGATCTAGAACGACATTCATCCCTGATTTATTTGGCCACAAAGCAGATAAAGCCGGTTTGTCGATATTTTCTATCATTTCTAAATTCATTTTAGCAATTACAAATAGAGCGCCAGTATTTCCAGCAGATATTATTATATCTGATTCTTTTGATTTGACACTTTCTATTGCTTTCCACATACTTGAATTTTTTCCTTTTCTAGCGGCAGTTAAAGGAGAGTCTGTATCAAGTATCTTATCTTTTGTGTCAAAAATCCTATAACTATTTCCTTTTAAATTTCCTATTAATTCTTTTATTTTATTTTCATCACCAAATATATTGTAATTAACGTTTTTCGTAGTATTAGAATGATGAATTATTCCATCTAAGGTTTTTTTTGGTGAACCTTCCCCACCCATTGCATCAACTGCAATATTTAAGATTTTCGTCATAGAGAAAATTTATTCCTTAGGATCTAGTATCTGCTTACCCTTATAGGTACCAGTTTTTAAATCTAAATGATGTGAAAGACGATACTCACCAGATTTTTTATCTTCAATAACATTTTTTGCATTGAAATGTATATGAGATCTTCTTTTACCAGCTCTTGATTTAGTTGTTTTGCGTTTTGGTACAGCCATAATTTAAAACTTATGATTTATTACACCCTTTGTAAATGATTTTAAAGAGGTTTTCGATAAATATACCTCAAAGTCATTAAAATAATTAACTATTTTCTCATGATTATCTTTTAATTTGTAATAAAAAGCCAAAATATTACCTTTTTTTTCATTATCTAGTTTATTCCAATCGTTAATCTTATCTAGTATAGAAAAAAAAACATTTATATAATCTTTCATCTTTTTATTAATTGACACATCTCCATAGCCAATTTCTCTTATACTAAGCTCAATTTGCCTAAAAAAATAATCAAAAAATTTTTGTAGATACTCTTTATCAGTTTTACCTTTATATTGTCGTAAAAAGAAAGCAAAGTGAAATAACAATATAAGTATTCTATCAGAAAATGTATCTTTGTCGGTAAAAATAGAAAAAAGACTTTTATTTCTAGAGAGATTTACTAAATTATTATATAAATTTACAAATTCTTTAATCATGAGAAATATATTTCTTATATCCTTATTCTTATTAATTTCAAATTGTTCTTTGAATTTAGTGGATGATCATCATGGAGTTTATTTTATAGAAAAAAAGATGAAAAAAATACAAGTGAACACAACAAATAGAAATGATTTAATAAAGATTTTTGGAGAGCCTTCGACAAAAAGCACATTCGACAATGATGTGTGGGTATATATTGAGAGAAAAATAACTAATACACATTTTTTTGGCAGAAGGGAACTAATCGTCAATAATGTGCTTGTTCTTGAAATAGATAAAAGAGGTATGTTAGCTAAAATAGATTTTTATAATATAGACGATATGAAAAAAATTAAATTTGATAAAGATGAAACAGGAATCTCATATGGAAAAAAGAGTTTTGTTTATGACTTCCTAGCAAGTATGAGACAAAAAATTAATGACCCCCTTGGTGTGAGAAAAAAAAGAAGGGAGCAAGGTCAATAATTTAATTATCCAGCAATAACAGCTAACAATAATAAAGCGACTATATTTGTAATCTTTATCATTGGGTTAACTGCTGGTCCCGCTGTATCTTTATAAGGGTCACCAACTGTATCTCCAGTTACTGCTGCTTTGTGAGCTTCAGATCCTTTTCCACCATGATTACCATCCTCAATATACTTTT
The DNA here is from genome assembly GCA_902584225.1 of uncultured Pelagibacteraceae bacterium. Classification (GTDB taxonomy): domain Bacteria; phylum Pseudomonadota; class Alphaproteobacteria; order Pelagibacterales; family Pelagibacteraceae; genus Pelagibacter. The sequence goes on along the minus strand of CACHYX010000003.1, from coordinate 2,610 downwards.
TTGCATTATCCCATGCTCCACCGCCAGCTGTCATGGAAATTGCTACGAAAAGACCTGTGATAATCACACCAAGCAACATTGCACCTACAGATGATAATGCTGCAACTTGTCCACCAATTTGATAAATGATTAGATATAAAACAATTGGAGATAAAACAGGCAAAAGAGACGGAATAATCATTTCTTTAATAGCTGCTTTAGTTAATAAGTCTACTAGTTTTCCGTAGTCAGGTTTTGCTTTTCTTTTCATTATACCAGGTATCTTTTTAAATTGTCTTCTAACTTCAATCACAACTGCGCCACCTGCTCTTCCAACAGCTTGCATACCCATAGATCCAAATAAGTAAGGCAACATACCACCTACTAAAAGACCCACAACCACAAATGGATTTGATAAATCAAAGCTTACAACAACATTTTCTAGGTTTGATCCAGGAAGATTAGAGAAAAATTTAATATCTTCTGTGTACGCCGCAAATAACACTAAAGCTCCTAATCCTGCGGAACCTATTGCGTAACCTTTGGTTACAGCTTTTGTAGTATTACCAACTGCGTCCAAAGCATCAGTAGTCTTTCTTACATTTTTGGGCAGATTTGACATTTCAGCTATTCCACCAGCGTTGTCTGTTACCGGTCCATAAGCATCTAATGCTACTACCATTCCAGCAAGAGCTAACATTGCTGTTACAGCAATAGCTATACCATACAAGCCAGCTATATAATTCGTTAATAAAATTCCACCAACAATAATTAATGCTGGTATCGCTGTAGCTTCCATTGAAACAGCAAGTCCTTGAATTACATTTGTACCATGACCAGTGGTAGATGAAGATGCAACACTTTTTACTGGTCTATAATTTGTACCAGTATAATATTCTGTTACCCATATAAGTAGACCTGTAATAACTAATCCAATTACACTGCAGTAATAAAGACTTAAACCAGAAAATTGCTTGTCACCTATTTCATATACTTTATCTAAACCTAAAACATAGTCAGTAAGCGGATATAAAACTAGTAAAGATGTAATTGCAGTAACAATAAACCCTTTATAAAGAGCAAGCATAATATTTTTTGACGACCCTAGCCTAACAAAAAAAGTACCGAGAATTGAGGTAACTATACAAGCGCCTCCAATTGTAAGAGGATAAACCATCATCATTAAATCATTTTGGAAAAAGATTGATGATAAAACCATTGTAGCAACAATAGTTACCGCGTATGTTTCAAATAGATCAGCAGCCATACCTGCACAGTCACCAACGTTGTCACCAACGTTGTCTGCTATTACTGCTGGGTTTCTTGGATCATCTTCTGGAATTCCTGCTTCTACTTTTCCAACTAAATCTGCGCCAACATCAGCTCCTTTGGTAAAAATTCCACCACCTAGTCGTGCAAATATAGAAATAAGTGAAGCGCCAAATCCTAATGCAATAAGTGCATTGATTAATTCTCTTTTATCAACATTAAATTTTAAAAGTAAATAATAGTAAACTGCTATTGATAATAGAGCTAATCCAGCTACCAACATTCCAGTAACTGCACCAGACTTAAATGCAATTGACAAACCATTTGATAAACCTTTTCTAGATGCTTCTGCAGTTCTCACATTAGCTTGAACTGAAACTAACATTCCTACATAACCAGCAATACCAGATAATGTTGCACCAATTAAGTAACCTAGACCAACTAAGAAACTAAAAGAGAAACTAATAATAACAAGAACAACTAAACCAACTATTGCAATAGTTTTGTATTGTCTGTTTAAATACGCTTTTGCTCCAATTTGAATTGCAGATGCTATTTCTTGCATCTTTGAGTTTCCTGTACTTGCAGCTAAAATATTTTTTCCTGTAAAATAACCGTAAACTATTGATAAGATTCCAGCTAGAATTGTGTAGATTAAGATTGATTCAACATTGTAGTTCATAAATTCCTTATGTATTAAAAGTTTCTATTTAAAAAAAATGGACATTACAAAAATAAGTATAAAAGGCAATATAATATTAATTAAAATTGATGAGTATAACCAAGGTTTTTATTTATTTTAAACTTCATATTCCCTTTTAAAATACATGAATCTTGGTGTTTTTTTAAGATTTTGCCGATTCTTTGAATTTTAAGTTTTTTATTTTTAGCGTACTTATCGATTAAAGATCGGTTTTTTTTATTAGAGGTAAAAATAATTTCATAATCGTCACCATTAAAAACTGTATTTTCAACTTTATATCTTTTATTTTTACTTAAAACTTTTTTGAGTTGATTTGATAATTTAATGTCATCCAATTTAATTGAAAAACCATGTTTCTGTTGTCTTATCATTTTTTTCAAGTCAATCAACAAACCATCGGATATATCAATAGAAGTATTTGCGAATTTTTGCAAGAAATTTACCATCTTCAAATTTATGGATGGCATATAAAATTTAGAAATGAAGTAATTTTTCATTAATTTTGGTATTGAAATTTTTTTTTTTAAAATTTGAAGACCTATGAAACTATCGCCTAATTGACCAGTGATATATATATCATCTCCAATCTTTGAGTTATGTCTTTTTACTATCTTATTGGAAAATCCTATAACACAACATGTAAAAGAGTTAGTATCAGA
>CACHYX010000002.1 GCA_902584225.1 uncultured Pelagibacteraceae bacterium | reverse complement strand
AGGGGGCCAAGGGCCCCCTTAAATTGTGTAAAATTAATATTATATTTTTACTTTACCAATTGGTCCAAACTCATTTTCATAAGCTAGTTTGTAATTAGGCTGATTCATCAGCAAGTATTTCATTACTCTCTTAGCGTATGCTTTTTGAGAATCGACAATTTTTCAAGTCAATGGATATTCAACCTTGGCAGTTCTTAGTTATAACTCAAATAATTATATTCTTACTTGGTTGGCCATTGGAGTGGACAGAAATATTAATTATTTTTGTACCAATATTCTTGCCACTTGTAGAGTTTTTCGGTGTAAACCCTTATTTTTTTGCAATGCTAATAGCTTTAAATTTACAGACTTCTTTTCTAACACCACCGATGGCAATGTCTGCATATTATCTAAAAGGTGTTCAAAGTAGAAACGTAGAGCTAATGCAAATTTTTAGAGGCATAATGCCTTTCCTTGCAATAGTAATTTTTGCAATGGTATTGATGTATATGTTTCCTGGGATCGCACTTTGGTTACCTGATACGTTATTTGCAGAATAATTTTTATGTCTAACGTCTTTTCATTAAAAGTATCTGAAATTGCAGATAAGATTAGAAATTCAGATTTAACTTCTGTTGAGTTATGTAATTTGTATATCGATCAAATTAATAAGTTTGAAAAAGATGTTAAAGCTTGGGCCCATTTTGACAAAAAACTTCTTATAGAAAAAGCTGAAGAAGCAGATAATCACAGAAGGGCTGGGAAAGTAGTAGGTCCGCTTCATGGGATACCGGTTGCACTCAAAGACATTATAGGAACCTATGAAATGCCGACTGAATGTGGAACTGTTTTAAGAAAAGGTAAGACAGAGTCACAAAATGCAGAAATAGTAGATTTGTTAAAATCAGCTGGAGCTATAGTAATGGGAAAAACTAATACTTCCGAATTAGCCTATCTTGCTCCACCGAAAACTAAAAATCCGCATGATTATTCTAGGACTCCCGGAGGATCTTCAAGTGGATCTGCTGCTGTTATAGCTTCTCATATGGCGCCATTATCTATAGGTTCTCAAACAGGGGGTTCAGTTATTAGACCAGCCTCTTATTGTGGTGTTGTAGGTTACAAACCAAGCTATGGATTAATTTCGCGTAATGGAGTTTTAAAAACCTCATATAATTTAGACCATATAGGTGTATTTGGCAGAACAGTTGAAGATGTTGCACTTCTTGCAAAGGTCTTAATCAAAAAAGATCCCTACGATAAAGCGACAATTCATTTTTCATCAGAGTTTATGTTGGAAGAATGTAAAAAAGGTCCAATGTTTGACCCTAAATTTATTTTTTATAAAACAGAGAGCTGGAAAAAAATTGATAAAAAATCGAGAGATGCATTCGAATTTTTTATCAAATCATTTAAAAAAAATATCGAAGTCTTTGATACACCTTCATATTTCAAAGATATAGACAAATATCATAGAATTATTCATGAAACTGATTTAGCTAATAATTTTCAAGTTTATTATAAAAAATCTAAAAATAAACTTTCAAAAGAAATGCAAACTGCAATTTCAAGAGGCATGAAATATTCAGCAAAAGAATATCTTGATGCAGTGGATTTTATGGAAAGAAGCTATGAGTCTTATAAGGAAGTATTTGAGGATTATCATGGAGTTCTAAGTCCAAGTAGTACTGGTGTTGCTGATAAAGGCTTAAAGAGCACAGGTAGTGCAGATTTTAATAGAGTCTGGTCTTACATGCATACACCAGCTATCTCTCTACCTTTACTTCAAGGAGAAAATAATTTACCATTAGGAGTTCAATTAATTGGTGACAAGTATGATGATCATAGATTTTTAGGTGTCGCTAATTGGTTAGAGAAAGAAAGTAAAAAATTTAATGAATAAAATTACAATAATAGTCGGCTTGTCTTTTGCGATCTTTTTTTTGGTCGGACTAGCAACAACATTAACTAGATCAATGATGATTGGGTTTTTTGATGTATTGCCAGTTTACATATTGATGGGAATAGCAATTGTAATGATGATTTACGAGTCCTTCTTTGATAAGTCCTAGTAGATAGTGAAAAAAAAGGATTTTTTACCCTACTCATTACTTTTAATTCAACCTATTTTTATGGCAAGTAATCTTGTGGTGGCCAGAGGAGGTGTAGAACATGTCCCGCCGATTTCCTTAGCATTTTGGAGATGGTCAACAGTATTCTTCTTGCTGATTTTATTTAATTACAAAATTTTTAATAAAAAAAAAATATTGTTAAAAGAATATAAAGAATTATTTTTTTTAGGTCTCATGGGGTGCGGAGTCTGTGGTGCCTTCCCATTTATAGCTGGTCAAACAACAACAATAATAAATATGGGTATAATTTATACCTCATCCCCAATTTTTATTATTTTAATTTCTTATTTCTTTTTTAAAGAAAAAATGAACTTATTTAAATTGATAGGATTATTTGCTTGCTTATTTGGGGTATTAATCATTATCATTAAAGGTGAATACTTATCGTTGATATCTTTAAAATTTACAAAAGGAGATTTGTGGATGTTAGGTGCGTCTATTGGGTGGGCATTATATTCTATATTTTTATTTAATTGGAAATCATCTTTAAACGTTTTTGAAAGATTCACAGCCATTTCTTTTTTCGGAGCTCTAAGCTTATTACCCTTTTATATTCTTGAACAAAATTTTGTAGTTAGCACGATATTTGATATGAAATTCTTGTTTTGGATTTTTTTTGCGGCAATATCCCCAGGAATAATTGCTTTTATTTTATACACTTATACTCAAAAGTATCTCGGGCCTACAACTACTGGATTTACTTTATATCTATTTACAGTTTATGGTGCATTTTACGGAATTTTATTTTTTGGTGAAACCTTAGAACTATTTCACCTATATGGAACATTTCTGGTTTTTCTTGGAGTTTATCTAGTAAGAAAAAAGGCTTAGAATGTTTAATAAGAAAATTATGCTTATCTTTAGTACTTTAATTGGTGTAATCACTGTTTATGTAATTATTTGTTTAGTAATTTTTCTGTCACAGAGAAAATTATTATATCATCCTAATGAAAATAATTATTTAGATGAGAACAAACTTACACATAAGATTGAAAAAGTGTTTGTTGAGTCGGATAATAAGTTAATTGGTTGGCATCATTTAAAAGACAGGAAATATAAGACATTACTATTTTTTCATGGGAATGCAGGAAATTTACAAAATAGAATTTACAAATTAAATGAGATAGCTGAACTAGATTTAAATTATTTAATTATTGCTTATAGAGGTTTCAGTGGGAACGAGGGAAACCCAACAGAAGAAGGTTTGTACAGTGACTCAATGGCAGCAAAAAATTGGTTAAATTCAATCAACATTGACGATAGCAATATTATTCTTTACGGAGAGTCTCTTGGTACAGCTGTTGCAGTGGATCTTGGTTCAAAATTTTCATTTGCAGGAATTATCTTGGAATCTCCATTTACTTCAATGATTGAACTCTCGAAAATTTATTATCCTTATTTACCAGTGAATTTACTTTTGAAAGACAGATATGACTCTATTAATAAAATTGGCGAAATAACTTTCCCTAAACTCGTTATGCACGGGGATAAAGATAACATTGTTCCATTTAGTATGGGAAAAAGAATGTTTGAAAGTTTTTCAGAACCAAAATTTAGTTATTTTAAATCAGGAGATGATCACATGATGGATTTTGACAAAGAACTTTTAGGGAATATAAAAAATTTTATTAATAAATTGAATTAATTATTCAAAACTTAAAAAATTTTCTGCAAAAGTTTTAGCATCAAAAGATTGCAAATCGTCCTCTTTTTCACCGAGACCGATTGCAATTATTGGAAGTTTGAATTTTTTTGCTGCAGCAATTAAAATTCCCCCCTTTGCAGTTCCATCAAGTTTTGTCATGACAAGACCAGTCAAAGGGATAATGTTATTAAATTCTGTTACTTGATTTATTACATTTTGTCCTGAGGTAGCATCCAAGATTAGAACAACATCATGAGGTGCATTGTTATCAACTTTTTTAATTACGTTTGCAATTTTTTTATATTCATCCATCAAGTTTTTTTTATTCTGTAGTCTACCAGCCGTGTCTATCAAAACTGTGTGAATTTTATTTTTTTTTGAATATTCCATTGCTTTAAAAGCAACAGACGCGGGATCACTCCCCGCATCTGATTTTATTATTTCACTTCCAACTTTTTTTGACCAGTTTTCTAATTGATCTATTGCTGCCGCTCTAAATGTGTCGCAAGCAGCTAGGACTGTTTTGTTATTATTATTTTGAAATATTTTAGACATTTTCCCGATTGTAGTTGTTTTTCCTACTCCGTTGACACCCGAAACTAAAATTGTTCTATCTTCATTAGATTGATCAAAAAAATTTTTATTTTCTAAGGGTTTCATTAATGAAAGAATATATTGTTTAAGAATTTTCTTAATCTCATCCAGCTTATTTTTACTTGGATCAATTCTGCTATTAGCTATTTGTTGTCTAATTTCCGATGAAGCCTCTACACCAACGTCTGATTGAATTAAAAATTCCTCAATTTCTTCTAAAGTTTTATCGTCAATTTCTTTGTTAATTACAATGTCTTTTATTCCTTTTGAAAAATTTGATGTAGTTTTTTTTAAGCCGTCCTTAAATTTTTGAAAAATATTAATCATAAATTTATATCAATATGTTTAATTTCTGAGACCAAACCTTCCATAATAACGTTTCCTTGTTCATCCATATTGATTTTAATTTTTCCTAACTTAAATTCTATTTCAGTTGGAAATTTTGAAATACCATTAATTTCACCAGCTACAGCAGTTGCGCATGCTGCGGTTCCACATGCTTTTGTAAGACCAGCTCCTCTTTCCCAGTGCAATACTTTAAAATGGTTTTTACTTTGCTCTTTTGCAAAAGTAACATTAACTTTTTCAGGAAATAATTCATGATTTTCTAAGATCGGTCCAACTTTTTCAATTTCAATCTTATCTAATTCATTGGTAAAAAAAATAATGTGTGGATTTCCAACATTAATTGCTGTTCCAAAAAACTCAATATCACCAACCTTAACTTTTATTTTTTTTGTATCAATTTTCTCGCTTAGAGGTATTTGATCCCAATTAGTATTTGGTTTACCAATATTCGTCTGGACTAAATTATTTTTTAATATTCTAGACTCTAATTTTCCTGAAGAAGTTTCAACAGTAATAAAGTTTTTTGAACTTTCTTTTGATAACAAGCTAGCTACACATCTTGTTCCATTTCCACATGCTGCTGAGTCCGAGCCATCTGAATTTTTAAAGGTTAGAAATGCATCAAATTTATCACTTTTATTTATAAGAATTAGTTGATCACAACCAATATTGCCTCTGTCACAAATTTTTTTTATTTGAGAATTGTTTAAATCATATTTTTTTTCACGTTGATCAATTATGACGAAGTCATTTCCAAGTCCATCCATTTTATAAGCTTTAAAATCCATATAATAATACTTAACTTATTTATTGACTTTTTGAACCTCTATTATAGTTTCTCACAACTTCCGCAAAAACAGCATTTTGCGGTGTCTTTGGAAACAAAGAGATCGACACCAGTCAGCGAGGGTTCGCCCACTGGTGCGATTGCTGCTGGAAGAAATTATGTTTGAAAATTTGACAAATAAATTCGAGGGAATACTCGATACATTTAAAAAGGCACCATCACTTAATGAAAAACAGGTTGATGAGGGTCTTAAGCTTATTAGACAAGCTTTACTAGAAGCAGATGTATCGCTTGAAGTAGTAAAAGATTTTGTAACTAAAGTTAAACCAAAATTATTAGGTAAAGAAATAATAAGATCTACAGCTCCAGGACAAATGGTTGTTAAAATTGTTCACGATGAGCTTGTTTCTTTTTTAGGTGATAGCAATCAAGAAATTAATTTAAAGTCTAATCCACCAGTAACAATAATGATGGTTGGTTTACAAGGTTCAGGAAAAACAACTACAACTGCAAAACTTTCCAAATTTTTAGAAAAAAATAATAAGAAAAAAATTATGATGGTAAGTTTAGATATTTATAGACCAGCTGCTCAAGAACAGCTTAAAATTTTAGGCGAGCAAAATAATATTCAAACTTTGCCAGTTATAAAAGATCAAATTCCAGCTGACATTTGTAGAAGAGCTCTATCTGCAGCTAATTTAAATGGGTCTGATGTAATTATTTTTGATACCGCAGGAAGAACTCAAATAGATCTACAGATGATGTCTGAGATAAAACAAATCGAAGAAGTAATAAAACCAACTGAGACTATACTTGTTGCAGACTCTTTAACTGGTCAAGTAGCCGCGAGTGTTGCAAAAGAATTTTCTAATACCGTAAAGGTTACTGGAATAATATTAACTCGAGCTGACGGCGATGGTAGAGGTGGAGCTGCATTAAGTATGAAACATATTGCTGATGTTCCAATTAAATTTTTAGGTATTGGAGAAAAAATAGAAAATTTTGAAAGTTTTCATCCTAATAGAATAGCAAACAGAATTTTAGGTATGGGGGATATCGTATCTCTTGTAGAAAAAGCAGCAGACGAGATTGATGAGGAAAAACTTAAAGAAACTGAAGAGAGTTTAAGGAAAGGTCAGTTTTCTTTAGAAGACTATCTTTCGCAATTAAGACAAATGAAAAAAATGGGAGGACTAGAGGGTGTGATGTCTTTTTTACCAGGAGTTTCAAAAATAAAATCTCAAATGGATCAAGCAGGTGTTGATGAAAAAATAATTACACAAAATGAAGCGGTAATACTTTCAATGACTAAAAAAGAAAGGGAAAATCCAAAAATTATCGATGGTTCAAGAAAAAAAAGAATTGCTAATGGCTCTGGAACAGACATTGCCACTATCAATAAATTGTTAAAACAATTTAAAATGACGTCTGACATGATGAAAAAGATGTCAAAAGGAAACACTAAAAGCTTAATGGAAAAAGGAATTCCACCTGAGCTATTCAATCAACTTAAATAAAAAGGAGAAATAAATGTTAAAGTTAAGATTATCAATGGGAGGAACAAAAAAGAGACCAGTTTATAAAATTGTGGTTGCGGACAGTAGATTTCCTAGAGATGGGAGATTTATAGAAAAATTAGGTTTTTTTAATCCCCTAATGCCAAAAGAAAAAAAAGAAAGAGTCGGACTTCAGTCAGAAAGAATAAAATATTGGCTAAGCCAAGGAGCAAAACCGACGACAAGAGTTGCTCGATTACTTGGAGAAAATGATTTAATGGAAATGCCTAAACCGGGAAATAATCCAAACAAAGCTGTTCCGAAAAAAGATAGAAAGAAAGACTCTTCTGAAGCACCAAAAGAAGAAAAGAAAGCAGAGGCACCTAAAGAAGAGAAAAAAGCTGAGGCACCAAATGAAGAAAAGAAAGCAGAGGCACCTAAAGAAGAGAAAAAAGCTGAGGCACCAAAAGAAGAAAAGAAAGCAGAGGCACCTAAAGGGGAGAAGAAAAAATAATTATGTTTAAGGCGAAAATTTTTACTTTGTATCCTGAATATTTCCCAGGACCTTTCGATATAGGTATTTGTAAAAAAGCTTTTGAAAAAAAACTTTGGGATTTAAAACTTATAAACATTAGGGATTATGCAGACGATAAACACAAAACCGTTGATGATACTCCATATGGCGGTGGTGTAGGTATGTTAATGAGACCAGATGTAGTAGCAAAATCTTTAGATGCAAATCTCGAAGAAAAAGAAACAGTTTACTATTTAACACCTAAAGGGAAAATTTTTAATCAAAATATTGCTCAGGATATTGTTAAAAAAAACAAAGTAAATATTTTATGTGGGCACTTCGAGGGAGTTGATCAACGAGTCCTAGATACTAGAAACGTTGAAGAGATAAGCATAGGAGACTTTATACTTTCAGGAGGAGAGATGGCTTCTTTTGTTGTTTTAGACACAGTTTTAAGATTAGTTCCTGGAGTATTAGGAAACCTTAATTCCACAAAAGATGAAAGTTTTGAAAATGGACTTTTGGAGTATCCACAATATACCAAACCTCAAATATGGGAGAAATTAAGTGTTCCAGACATACTTTTATCTGGAGATCATAATAAAATTAAAAGCTGGCGTTTATCACAATCTGAGGCTATAACACGGCACCGAAGGCCAGATTTATGGCAAAAATATAAGAAGGACTAAAATTGCAAAATTTAAACATGAAAAATATAGAAGACATAAATAAAGCAAACGTTAAAAAAATTTCAGCTGAAAAAAAACTTCCAGAATTTTTTCCAGGAGATATCATAAAAGTTGGTGTGAAAATTACTGAAGGAAAAAGAGACAGGATTCAGTATTTTGAAGGTGTTTGTATAGCAAAGAAAAATAGAGACTTAAATTCATCCTTTACAGTCAGAAAAATTTCTTTCGGAGAAGGTGTTGAAAGAACTTTTGCTCTTTATAGTCCGATAGTTGATACAATCAAAGTTATTAGATCAGGTAAGGTAAGAAGAGCTAAATTATACTACTTAAGAGAGAGAACAGGAAAATCAGCTAGAATAGCCGAGAAGATTAAAAAGAAAATAGGTATTGATGTTGAGGCAAAACCTGAAGAAGTAACAGAAGAGAACGTGTTAAAGGCTACAGAACAAAAGAATATTGAGGAAAAAGCCGAAACAAAAGTCGCTGAGACACCCAAAAAACTTGAAGAGAAAAAAGAAGATAGTAAGATTTCTACTGAATTAAAAAAATAATCTTTTTTTAAATGCCAAAGACTTTATACGATAAAATCTGGAGTGATCACTTAGTCCACCAACAGGATGATGGAACATCTTTGCTATTTGTGGACAGACATTTGATACATGAGGTGACTAGCCCACAAGCTTTTGAAGGACTTAGAAACAGCAAAAGGAATGTAAGACATCCAAACTTAACTCTTGCTGTTGTTGATCACAACATACCTACAACTGACAGATCTAAAGGAATTGATGACAACGACTCTAGAATTCAGGTAGAAACACTTGAAAAAAATTGCAAAGACTTTGATATCAAACTTTTTGGAATGAATGATAAAAGACAAGGAATAGTTCATATAGTAGGACCCGAGCAAGGCTTTACTCAACCAGGAACAGTTATTGTTTGCGGAGACAGTCACACAGCAACCCACGGCGCTTTCGGGGCTTTAGCGTTTGGAATAGGAACCTCAGAAGTTGAACACGTTTTAGCAACACAAACTCTTCTTCAGAAAAAAGCAAAGAATTTTAGAATTAATGTAAATGGAAAACTTCCTTTAGGAGTAACTTCAAAAGATGTAATTCTTCAAATTATTGGCAAAATAGGAACCGCTGGAGGAACTGGATGTGTGTTAGAATATGCTGGTTCAGTCATATCAAATCTTTCTGTCGAACAGAGAATGACTATTTGCAATATGTCTATAGAAGGTGGTGCTAGAGCAGGATTAATCCAACCTGATGAAAAGATTTTTAATTATTTAAAAGATAGACCAATGTCTCCAAAAAAAGAAAATTGGGAAAAAGCTCTTAATTACTGGAGTAAATTAAAAAGTGATAGCGATGCAAAATTTGATAAAGAAATTAATTTAAAAGGCGATGAAATAGCGCCCATGGTTACATGGGGAACTTCACCTGAGGACGTAGTTTCAATTAATGGAAAAATCCCTAACCCAGAAAATGAAAAAAATATCGATAAAAAAAATTCAATAAATAGATCTCTTAATTATATGGGTCTTAAGCCTGATGTGAAAGTTCAAGACATTAAAATTGACAAAGTTTTTATAGGAAGTTGTACAAATGGAAGAATTGAAGATTTGAGAGAGGCTGCAGAAATATTAAAGAATAAGAAAAAAGCTTCACATGTACATGGAATGGTAGTTCCAGGTTCTGGGTTAGTCAAAGAACAAGCTGAACAAGAAGGTCTAGATAAAATATTTATAGAGTCCGGTTTTGAATGGAGAGAACCTGGATGCTCAATGTGTTTAGCAATGAACGCTGATAAATTAAAACCCCAAGAAAGATGTGCATCTACTTCGAATAGAAATTTTGAAGGAAGACAGGGAAGAGGAGGAAGAACCCACTTAGTAAGCCCAGGTATGGCAGCAGCAGCAGCAATCGCAGGAAATTTAGATGATGTAAGAAAATATCAAAACTAATGAAAAAATTCACCTCACTTAAAAGCATTCCAGCTTATTTACCAATTGTAAATGTAGATACGGATATGATTATTCCTAAACAGTTTTTAAAAACTATTAAAAGAACAGGATTAGGAAAAAACTTATTTCATGAAATGAGGTACGATGATGATGGAAAAAATATCGATAATTTCATATTAAACAAATCCCCGTACAATAATTCAAAAATTTTAATAGCTGGGAATAATTTTGGCTGTGGATCTTCAAGAGAACATGCTCCTTGGGCACTTTTAGACTTTGGAATAACTTGTGTCATAAGTTCAAGCTATGCTGATATTTTTTATAATAATTGTTTTAAAAATGGGATTTTACCAATTATTCTTGATGAGGAAAAAATAAAAGAACTCGCAGAATATTCAAAAAGAAAAGAAGAAATTGAAATTGATTTAAAGGAAGAAAAAATTATTTTTGGAAATAATGAATTAAAATTCAAAATAGATCCTTTTAAAAAGAAATGCCTGATTGAAGGTCTAGATGATATTGCTTTATCATTAGAAAAATCATCACATATTAACGAATTTGAAAAAAAGGTTAAGTCAGCAAGGCCCTGGATTTTTAATGATTAAAGTTAAAAAAAGAAAAATTCTTCTTTTACCAGGAGATGGAATAGGTCCAGAGGTTATTGCTGAAGTTAAAAAAATTATTCATTGGTTCAACAAAAATAAATCTCTAGATTTTGAAATTGACGAAGATCTTGTTGGTGGAGCTGCATATGATAAATACAAAACACCTATAACAGATGAAGTATTTTACAAAGCTTTAGAAAGTGAGGCAGTAATACTTGGTGCTGTAGGTGGACCTAAATGGGATAAGCTAGAATTTTCAAAAAAACCTGAAAGAGCACTTCTTAAACTTAGAAAAGAGTTAAAACTTTTTGCTAATTTAAGACCTGCCATTTGCTTTAAGCAATTGGTAGATGCTTCCAGTTTAAAACCAGAAATAGTTTCGGGTTTAGACATAATGATAGTAAGAGAATTAACAGGTGGAATATATTTTGGGGAACCAAGAGGGATCAAACCAATAGATAATGGTGAACGAAAGGGAATTAATACTCACACTTATACTACAAAAGAAATTGAGAGAGTTGCTCGTGTCGCTTTTGATCTAGCTAAAAAAAGAGGCAATAAAGTTACATCTTGTGAAAAATCTAATGTGATGGAAGCAGGTCAGCTTTGGAAAGAAGAAGTTCAAATTTTACATGACAAAGAATATAAAGATGTAGAGCTTACTCATATGTTAGCAGATAATTGTGCTATGCAATTATTAAGAAATCCAAAGCAATTTGATGTAATCGTAACTGATAATTTATTTGGAGATATCCTATCAGACGAAGCTGCAATGTTGACAGGCTCTTTAGGTTTATTACCATCTGCATCATTAGGAGCTAAAGACAAAGATGGAAATATGAGATCGATGTATGAACCTGTGCATGGTTCAGCTCCTGATATAACTGGCAAAGGAATTGCAAATCCTATTGCAACTATACTAAGCTTCTCAATGGCATTAAAATACTCTCTAAATTTAGATAAGGAGTCTAAAGCTTTAGATAACGCAGTTCAAAAGGTATTGGATGATGGATTAAGGACAAAAGATATTATTTCTAAGGGAAAAAAAGAAGTTTCTACTTCAGAGATGGGAGATGCGATTATTGCGTGTTTGCAAAAATAAATAAATTAACTTACCCTAGATAATTAGAAAAAATATGACTATTTATACTGCACCAGTTGAAGAAATGATGTTCCTCTTTGATAATCTTAAAGATAATCAAAGATATAAAGAAATTGAAAAATACAAAGAAATTAATTCGGAACTTGTTAAAGGAATATTAGAGGAAGCAGCAAAAATAAATCAAGATTTAATTTTACCATTAGCTAAATCGGGTGATGAAAACCCATGTGTATATGAAAATGGTGTTGTCAGAACACCTCCAGGCTACAAAGAAGTTTATAAAAAATTTATAGAGGATGGTTGGACATCTCTTTCTTGCGATCCCAAATATGGGGGTCAAGGTATTCCAAAAACAGTAAGTACTTTTTTTGAGGAAATGCTGTCATCGTCAAGTTTAGCATTTAAATTATATAGTGAACTTAGTATTGGCGCTTATAATTGTATACTTACTCATGCTGAACAAAGCATAAAAGATAAATTTCTTCCAAAAATTGTTGAAGGTAAATGGAGTGGGACAATGTGTTTGACTGAACCACAGTGTGGAACCGATTTAGGCTTATTAAAAACAAAAGCAGTTCCAAAAGGCAATGGAACCTATGAAATAACCGGACAAAAAATTTTTATTACTTCTGGGGACCATGATTTAACGGAAAATATAATTCATTTAGTTCTAGCAAGAACAACAGATGCACCAAAAGGAACAAAGGGAATAAGTTTATTTCTTGTACCAAAATTTGAGGTCAATGATGATGGGTCTGTAGGTTCTAGAAATGGTGTTAGTACCAACTCAATTGAGAGCAAGATGGGAATAAAAGGTTCACCAACTTGTGTTTTAAACTTTGAAAATTCAAAAGGTATAATGATTGGACCTGAAAACAAAGGACTAAGCTCTATGTTCACAATGATGAATTTAGAGAGAATTGTAGTTGGTGTTCAAGGCTTAGGAATTGCAGAAACAGCTTATCAAAATGCTGTAGCGTATTCAAAAGAAAGAAAACAAGGAAAAGCAAATAACAGTACAAATGGTGAAACAGATTTGATCATCAAACATGCGGACATTAGAAGAAGCTTAATGAATATGAAATCAATTATAGAGGGTCAAAGGTCTTTTGCTTTTTGGCTGTCTCAACAAATTGATGTGAGTTTATCCCACGACGATAAGGATGTGAGAAATCATGCTTCAAATATGGTTGCTTTACTTACTCCGGTTATAAAATCATTCTTTACAGATAATGGAGTAGAAATTACTAATGACGCAATTCAGGTTTTTGGTGGGTATGGTTATACAAAAGATCAAGGTATTGAACAATTATTTAGAGACAATAGAATAACTCCAATATATGAAGGCACAAACTCTGTTCAAGCGATTGATCTAGTTTACAGAAAGATTTCTTCAGAAGGGGTATTCGAAAACTTTATAAAATCAATGGATAGTGAGATTAAAAATTATAAAGATGAAAAAAACTTAGAAAATTTTTTGAATATTTTTGAAAAGTATAAAGAAATCCTGGTATCTTTTACAAAGTGGATGAGGGATAAAATGAATTCAAATAAAGATGATGCTAGCGCAGCATGTAACGATTATTTAAAGGTCTTAGGCTACACAGCTTTAGCATTTGCTTGGATTAAAACATTAAAAGTAAGTTTTGAAAAACAGGGTTCAAATAAAGATTTTTATGAGGATAAGATAAATACAGGAAAATATTATTTTGAAAAAATTTTACCAAGAGCACAATCACATTATGTTGTAGGAACAAGTGGAAGTCATACAACAATGAATGCCAAGTTTAATTGATGAACAAATACAATCAAGATTTAGATAAAAATAATGCAAATTTTGTACCCCTAACCCCCTTAAGTTTTCTAGAAAGAGCAAAAGATATATATCCAAATTATGAGGCCCTAGTATATGAAAATCGTTCTTATACCTGGTTACAAATTTATAATCGCTGTATTAAGTTTGCTAGTGCGTTAGAAAAAATTGGAATTAAAGAAGGAGATACTGTCTCAGTAATCGCATTTAATACACCTGAAATATTTGAAGCTCACTATTCTGTACCAATGACAGGAGCAGTTCTAAATACCATCAATACAAGATTGGATGCAAAAACAGTTTCTTATATATTAAACCACGCCGAGGCAAAAGTTCTTATAGTTGATAGACAACTTCATTCAGTGGTAAATAAAGCATTAGAAAATGTAAAATCTAAGCCTTTAATCATCGATATTCAAGACGATAACGCAGACCAATCTTTGCTTAAAAAAATTGGTGATAAAGAATATGAAGATTTTTTAAATACAGGAGATGAAAATTATATTTGGAAAAAGCCAAAAGATGAATGGCAAGCAATCTCATTAAGCTATACTTCAGGTACTACAGGTAATCCAAAAGGTGTAGTCTATCATCATAGAGGTTCTTATTTAATGTCAACTGGAAGTGCAGTTGCTTGGAATATGCCTAACAGATTAAATTTCTTAACAGTTGTTCCAATGTTTCACTGTAACGGATGGGGATATCCATGGACAATTCCAATGTTAAATGGAAAAACCATATGTTTAAGAGCTATAGATATCAAAAAAATTTTTGAATTAATTGAAAAACATAACATTAGTCACTTTGGTGGCGCACCAATAGTTCTTAATATGATTACTGGTGCCTCAGAATCGGAGAGGAAAAAATTGAAGAAAAAAGTTTTTGTTTTGACTGCTGGTGCTCCGCCTCCAAGTATAATTTTTAAAAAAATGGAAAACCTAGGTTTTGAAGTAATGCATGTGTACGGATTAACTGAAACGTATGGTCATATCTTACAATGTGCTTGGAATGAAGAATGGAATTCGTTTGATGAAGACAAAAAAAATGAAATTAAAGCTAGACAAGGTGTTAGATATCCAAATACAGAGGATACAAAAGTAATTGATCCAGAAACCATGAAACCAGTACCAAAAGATGGACAAACAATTGGTGAAATCATGATTAAAGGAAATATTGTGATGAAAGGTTATTTTAAAGATAAAGAGGCAACAGATAAAGCAATGGCTCATGGTTGGTTTCATTCTGGAGATTTAGCTGTAGTACATCCGGACGGTTACATAAAAATCAAAGATAGATCAAAAGACATAATTATTTCTGGTGGTGAGAACATATCATCCATTGAGATAGAGAATACTTTAGCTAAACACCCTAGTGTCTCAATTGCTGCAGTAGTTGCTAAACCGGATGAAAAGTGGGGTGAGGTTCCTTGTGCATTTATTGAAAAAGTAAAGGATCAAGAGGCCACAGAGAAAGAGCTTATTGATTTTTGCAGAGAAACACTGGCAGGTTTTAAAATTCCAAAAAAAATTGCATTTTGCGAACTACCAAAAACTTCAACAGGAAAAATTCAGAAATTTGAATTAAGAAAAAAGGCCAAGGAACTAAGTTGATTTTTGAAATAGATAAGAAGCAAGTATTTGCATCTACTGCAGGTAAAGAATTTGATCCTACAAAGAAAACTGTATTTCTTTTACATGGAAGTGGATTATCTCACATAGTTTGGTCTCTTGCAGAACAATTTTTATCCAATAAAGATCTAAATATTTTATCCCTGGATTTACCTGGTCATGGAAATTCGGATGGGCCTTGTATTGATTCAATCGAAAAAATTGCAGATTGGATTGAAAGTGTAAGACTTTTTTTAAAAACTGAACAAGTTTCAATAGTAGGACATTCACAAGGATGTTTAGAGGCTTTAGAGTACGGTTCGCGTTTTAAAAAAAATACTTATAAATTAGTTTTTTTAGCGGGCTCTTATAGAATGCCTGTTAACCAAGATTTAATTGATCTCGCTGACTCTGGAGACAAAAAGGCAGTGCACTTAATGATGAAATGGGGTTACGAAGGTTCAAGGAAATTTATAGGAGGCAATCCAGTTGAAAAAATTATTAATTCTTCTAGAGAGGTAAAGGAAATATTAGCTACTGATTTAAAAGCCTGTAATAATTACAAAAATGGAAAAGAGGCCTCAGCCGCCATTGAATGCCCTACATTATTAATTTTTGGGGCCTTAGACAAAATGGTACCGTCTGAGAATGGAAAAAAATTCGCAAATTTGATTAAAAATTCAGAGACACAAATAATTAACGAGTGCGGACATATGATTATGTTTGAAAAAGCTTTTGAAATGAGAGAAAAGGTAGCAGAATTTTTAAAAAAATGAAAAATTTTTCTATTATAAAATCTAGAAGATTAAGAAGCACTCCTTATACCGATAGGATCGAGTCTCACGGAGTAAGCGGATATACAGTTTATAATCACATGCTATTACCAGTATCTTTTAAATCTGTGGAGGCAGATTACGAACATTTAAAGAAATTTGTTCAAGTTTGGGATGTTGCAGCAGAAAGACAAGTTGAAATTTCAGGTAAAGACTCGGCAAAACTTGTTCAACTTATGACATGTAGAGATTTATCAAATTCAACAGTTGGAAAATGTTATTATGCACCGTTAATAGATGATGGTGGATTTTTAGTAAATGACCCAATAATTAATAAATTGGCAGAGGATAAGTGGTGGCTTTCAATAGCAGATTCAGATGTAATTTTTTTTGCAAAGGGTTTAGCAGCAGGACATAAGTTCGATGTAAAGATACATGAACCAAATGTAAATATACTTGCTATTCAAGGACCTCTATCAGATGACCTAATGGCTAAATTGTTTGGTGAAGAAATAAGACAATTAAAATTTTTCAATTTTAAATATTTCGATTTTAAAGGAAAAAAATATTTTATAGCAAGATCGGGATGGTCGAAACAAGGTGGCTTTGAAGTTTATGTTGAAGACGATTTAGCTGGTCAAGATTTGTATGATTACTTATTTGAATATGGCAAAGAGTTTAATGTAAGAGCAGGTTGCCCAAATCTTATTGAAAGAATTGAATCTGCTTTATTATCTTACGGCAACGACTTCGATAACAGAGACAATCCATTTGAGGCTAATTTTGATAAATTCGTTAATTTAGAATCTGATGTAAATTTTTTAGGCAAAGAAAAATTAAAAAAAATTCAAAAAGAAGGAGTATCAAGAAAATTAATGGGTGTAAAAATTGATCATAATAAAATTGATATGTACTGCGAAAAAACATTATTAGATGATAAAAACAATATTGTTGGATATGTTAGATCTGCTGCATATTCACCATCTTTTAAAAAAGTTATTGGTATTGCAATGATTAACAAACCTTATTGGGACAACAAAAATCAATTTAAAATCGATATTAACGAAAAAATATTTTTAGGAACAGTTTGCGATTTACCCTTCATCTAGTATAAGTAAAACATCATGAATATTGCGATTGTAGGTGCCACAGGAAATGTTGGTAGGAAAATAATTGAAGTTTTACATAATAAAAAAATTTCGATTGATAATTTATATTTTGTAGCGTCATCTAATAGCGCAGGATCTACTCTTAAATTTGGAGATAAAGAAATCAAAGTTGAAAATTTGGAAAATTTTGATTTTTCCAAAGTGAATATTTCTTTTTTTTCAGCTGGAAAAACAATCTCTAAAAAATATGTTCCTCTAGCAGCAAAACATTCAGTTGTAATTGATAACTCAAGTTTTTTCAGAATGGACCCTGATGTACCTTTGATAGTTCCTCAAGTTAATAAAGACCATTTAAAAAACATTAAAAAAAATATAATTGCAAATCCTAATTGTTCAACTGCACAGCTAGTCATTGTTTTAAAATCACTTAATGATAATTTCAAAATTAAAAGAATAGTGATTTCCACTTATCAGTCTACTTCTGGAGCTGGAAAAAAACCTATGGATGAGTTAATTGATCAAACAAAATCGATATTGAATAATAAAAGTTTTGAGGTAAAAAATTTTACAAAACAAATTGCGTTTAATGCAATACCTCATATAGATAGTTTTTCTGAAGATGGTTACACTAAAGAAGAACTAAAAATGATTAAAGAAACTAATAAAATATTAGGTACTAAAATTGATATTACTGCAACATGTGTAAGAATTCCTGTTCTCGTTTCACATGCAGAGTCAGTAAATATTGAATTTGAAAATGATTTCTCTATTAAAAAAGTAAAAGAATTATTAAATACTGCAGAGGGCTGTAAAGTAGTCGATGAGAATTCTGATGGTGGTTATATCACACCAGTAGATGCAGAGGGTAAAAATGAGACTTTTATTTCAAGAATTAGAAAAGATAATAGTAAGAAAAATTCTTTAAATATGTGGATTGTTTCTGACAATTTATTGAGGGGCGCAGCTTTAAATGCTGTTGAAATTGCTGAAGCTTATATTAAAAGATAAATATGAAAGAAAACAATCCATTATCTCCTCATATTCAGATATACAATTGGCATGTGTCATCCCTTGTTTCTATTTCTCATAGGATCACAGGTATTTTAAATTATTTTTTATTAATTTTTATTTGTATTTGGGCCGGAAGTATATTTTTTGGTGAAGACGCATATGATATTTTCAAACTATTTTTAAATTCGTTATTTGGAAAATTTTTTGTCATAGGTTTTATATGGTCTTACCTTTTTCAAATTTTGAGTGAAATAAGACATTGGTTTTGGGATGTTGGTTTAGGTTTTGAACTAAAAACTTCTAAAATAACAGGGGTTTTAGTAATCTTTGGTTCTTTTCTATTAACAATATTAATATATTCTTCTAGGGGATTTTTATAATTATGATTAAAGCAACAAAGAAATGGCTTTTTTTAAAAATATCTTCTTTAATAATGGTACCCCTTATGCTGTGGTTCTTGGTGAATTTTGTTTCGCTTTATGACTCTAGCTATAATGAAATCTTAGCCTTTTTATCTTCCCAACCTTCAAAATTACTTTTTTCTTTATTCCTTGTCTCAATGTTTTTTTATTCTGCTTTGAGCATAAGTGAAGTCTTTGAGGACTATATTCACGTAGAGAGCACAAAAAAGCTTCTAAATATTGGTGTTTTTTTGTCATCTTTGATTATTCCATTATTTACAATAATACTTATATCTAATTTATAAAATATGAAATCTTACAAAATTATCGACCACGAATATGATGTAGTTGTTTTAGGCGCAGGAGGCTCAGGTTTAAGAGCTGCGGTTGGATTAAGCGAAGCAGGATTAAAAACTGCATGCGTTTCTAAAGTTTTCCCAACAAGAAGTCACACTTCTGCAGCACAAGGTGGCATCTCCGCAGCTCTTGGTAATATGGGTGAGGATGATTGGAGATGGCATATGTACGATACAGTCAAAGGTTCAGATTGGTTAGGTGATCAAGATTGTATCGAGTATTTGTGTAAAGAAGCTCCAAGAGCAGTTTTAGAATTAGAAAAATATGGTGTTCCTTTCAGCAGAACTGAAGATGGAAAAATATATCAGCGTCCTTTTGGAGGAATGACTAAGAACTACGGTAATGAGCCCGTTCAAAGAACTTGTGCTGCTGCGGACAGAACTGGCCATGCTATTTTGCATACCTTATATGGTCAGGCTTTAAAACATAACACAGAATTTTTCATTGAGTATTTTGCATTGGATCTTTTAATGAAAGATGGTCAGTGCAAAGGATTAATAGCTTGGAATTTAAATGATGGAACTATTCATAGATTTAGATCTCACATAACGATAATTGCAACAGGTGGTTACGGAAAAGTTTATTACTCAGCAACTTCAGCTCATACATGCACTGGAGACGGAAATGCTATGGTGCTTAGAGCAGGATTGCCTTTACAAGACATGGAGTTTGTTCAATTTCATCCAACAGGAATTTATGGTCATGGAACTTTAATTTCAGAAGGTGTGAGGGGCGAAGGTGGTTATTTAGTAAATTCCAAAGGCGAAAGATTTATGGAAAGATATGCTCCAAAAGCTAAAGATCTTGCCTCAAGAGATGTTGTAAGTAGATCAATTGCTGTTGAAATTAATGAAGGTAGAGGGGTTGGAAATGAAAAAGATCACGTGCACTTACATTTAAACCATTTAGATCCAAAAGTTATAGAAGAAAGACTTCCAGGTATATCAGAGTCCTCAAGATTATTTGCGAATGTAGACGTAACAAAAGAACCTATTCCGGTAGTTCCAACTGTTCACTATAACATGGGAGGCATTCCTACAAATTATAAAGCTGAAGTTTTAACTTTAAATGGATCAGAAAAAACTGTTCCAGGATTAATGGCAATTGGTGAGGCAGCTTGTGTGTCTGTTCATGGAGCTAACAGGCTCGGATCAAACTCTTTAATTGATTTAGTTGTTTTTGGAAGAGCTGCCGCTAAGCGTGCAGCAGAGTTGGTAAAACCAGGTACACCTCATGAAGAAATCCCACAATCTGAGACTGATAAATGTTTAGAAAGATTTGATAGACTTAGAAATGCATCTGGCACAAATAATACTGCAGATTTAAGATTAGCAATGCAAAAAACAATGCAGTCAAAGTGTGCTGTTTTCAGAACTGAAAAAACTTTAAAAGAGGGCGTAAATGAAATTAGAAAACCTTTTGAGGGCATGGATGACCTTTCTGTAAAAGATAAGTCTCTAATTTTTAATACTGATCTCGTAGAAACATTAGAATTCGATAATTTGATTAGACAAGCGATAACCACAATGGACTCTGCTTATCACAGAAAAGAAAGTAGAGGAGCTCACGCTAGAGAAGATTTTCCAAAGCGAAATGATGAAAAATTTATGCAGCATACATTATCTTGGTGTGATGGTAAAAAAACTAAGATTGACTATAGACCTGTCCACAGATCTACACTATCAAATGATGTACAGTACTTTCCCCCACAAGAAAGAGTTTATTGATGGTTCAGATAAACTTGCCACAAAATTCTAAAGTTGAAAAAGGCAAGTATTTTAAGGATAAAACTGGTTCCAAAAATATTCGTAAAGTGAACATATATAGATGGGATCCATCCACTGGAAAAAATCCAAGGATCGATACTTATGAAGTAGATATGGATAATTGTCCTTCAAAAGTTTTAGATTTGTTGAACAAAATTAAAAATGAAATAGATCCATCAATTGCTTACAGAAGATCATGTGCACATGGAGTATGTGGGTCATGCGCTATGAATATGGATGGAAAAAATGGGTTAGCTTGTACGAAGCCACACGCTGAAATTAAAGGAGATATAAATATCTATCCATTACCACATTTAAAAGTTTCAAAAGATTTAATTGGGGACCTCAGCACTTTATATAAACAATATGAGTCTGTGGAACCGTGGTTAAAAACAACCTCAAAAACTGAAAAAGAGAATATTCAATCCAAAGAAGATAGAGCTAAACTTGATGGGCTATACGAGTGTATAATGTGTGCATGCTGCTCAACATCTTGTCCAAGTTATTGGTGGAATGGCGATAAATATTTAGGCCCTGCCGTTCTTTTACAGGCTTACAGATGGATAATTGATTCAAGAGACGAAGACAGAAAAGAGAGATTAAAAAAAGTTGCAGATGAACTTAAGTTATATAGGTGCCATACTATTATGAATTGTACTAATGCTTGCCCCAAAGGTTTAAATCCAGCAAAAGCAATAGCCTCAATTAAGAAAATGCTTGCAACTAGCTAATTACTTAATTAAATAATTTCGCCGATGAATTTAATTCAACATTATATAAATGGTAAAATCTATAAGGGATCGTCATCAAGGAAAGGGAAAGTTTTCAACCCTGCAACAGGTGCTCAAGAGTCAGAAGTAATACTTGGTACAAAATCTGATTTGGATCATGCTGTAGAAAATGCGAAAACAGCTTTCGAAAAATGGTCCCAAGTCACCCCTCTTCAAAGAGCGAGAATTATTTTCAAATATAAAGAATTAATTGAAAAAAATTATGATGAATTGACTAAATTGATTGTTTCAGAACATGGAAAAGTCTATGAGGACGCAAAGGGCTCTCTTACAAGAGGTCTTGAAATAGTTGAGTTCGCATGTGGTATTCCTCAAATGCTAAAAGGAGAGTTTACTGAGAATGTTGGAACAAACATTGATAGCTGGTCTATGAGACAGCCTTTAGGTGTCTGTGCAGGAATCACACCTTTTAATTTCCCTGCTATGGTTCCAATGTGGATGTTCCCAATGGCAATTGCTTGTGGAAATACTTTTATTTTAAAACCTTCGGAAAAAGATCCTTCATGCTCAATTCGTCTTGCTCAACTTTTTTCAGAAGCTGGATTACCTAATGGAGTTTTAAATGTTGTAAATGGTGATAAAGAGGTAGTTGACTCAATATTAACAAATAAAGATATTAAAGCTGTAAGTTTTGTAGGTTCAACACCAATTGCAAAATATATATATGAAAACGCTGCGAAGAATGAAAAAAGAGTACAAGCATTAGGAGGAGCAAAAAATCATTGTGTAGTAATGCCTGATTGTGATATGGATCAAGCTGTCAACGGTCTCATGGGAGCTGCCTATGGTTCTGCTGGGGAGAGATGTATGGCACAATCAGTTGCAGTAGCGGTAGGAGGGATTGGTGATAAACTTGTAGAAAAATTATCAAAAAAAGTTGAGGCCTTAAAGGTTGGTCCAGGTCTTGATAAAACTTCTGAAATGGGACCTTTAGTTACTAAAGAACATTTAGAAAAAGTTAGAGGGTATGTTGATCTTGGAGTAAAAGAGGGAGCAAAGTTAGTTGTGGATGGTCGAGACATTAAACTTCAAGGATATGAGAATGGTTTCTTCATTGGAGGTTGTTTGTTCGATAATGTCACCAAAAATATGAGAATTTATAATGAAGAAATTTTTGGTCCAGTGCTTTCTGTTGTAAGAGTTAAAGATTTTAATGACGCGATTCAACTGATTAACGATCACGAATTCGGTAATGGAACAAGCGTTTATACTAGAGATGGAGATGTAGGAAGAACTTTTGCAAACAAAATAAAAGTTGGGATGGTAGGTATAAATATACCTATTCCTGTCCCTGTTGCATTTCATAGTTTCGGAGGATGGAAAAGATCTTTATTTGGAGACTTGCATATGCATGGTCCTGAAGGTGTTAAATTTTATACTAAATTAAAAACTATCACATCACGTTGGCCATCAGGAATTGGTTCAGACCCTGAGTTTACAATGCCAACAATGAAATAATATAAAGGAAAATATGAAAAAAATAAGTTTGATTGGAGCAGGACAAATAGGTGGAACTTTAGCCCATTTAATAGGAGTAAAAGAATTAGTTGATGAAGTTGTCCTTTTTGATGTAGCTAGTGGTATTGCTAAAGGAAAGGCTCTTGACATTGCGCAATCATCTTCAGTTGATGGTTTTAATGTAAAATTTTCAGGGACGGATAAATATGAAGATATTAAAAATTCTGATGTCATTATTATAACTGCTGGGGTCCCCAGAAAACCTGGCATGAGTAGAGATGACTTAGTAGGCATTAATCTAAAAATAATTAAACAAGTTGCAGAGGGAATTAAAAAAAACTCTCCAGATGCTTTTATAATTTGTATAACAAATCCCCTAGATGTGATGGTAATGGCTTTCCAAAAATATTCTCAGCTTGCAGCTAAAAAAGTTGTTGGTATGGCAGGAATATTAGATAGCTCAAGATTTAAGCTTTTTTTGTCAGAAGAATTAAAGGTTCCAGTAAAAAAAATAGACGCAATGGTCATGGGCGGACATGGAGACACGATGGTACCAATGCCAAGATACACTAAAGTATCTGGAAAACCTTTATTAGATCTTGTCAATTCAGGTATTATATCTAAAGAAAAACTAGAAAGTATCAATCAAAGAACAAGAGATGGTGGGGGTGAAATTGTAAAATTTTTGGAAAAAGGTTCCGCATATTATGCGCCAGCTGCTTCGGGAGTACAAATGGCTGAAGCATTTTTAGGTGATAAGAAACTACAGTTACCTTGTGCCGCACAATTAGAAGGTCAATATGGTTTTGACGGAATTTATGCAGGTGTTCCAGTTGTTATTGGAAAAAATGGAGTAGAAAAAATAGTCGAAATTCAACTTGATGAAAAAGAAAAGGCTGAATTTATTAATTCTGTGAATGCTGTAAATAAGCTTTGGGAGGCTGCAGTAAAAATTGACCCTAGCTTAAAAAAGTAATGAATATTCACGAACACCAGGCTAAACAATTATTAAAAAAATTTGGTGCCATTGTTCCTAATGGAGAAGCCTGTTTTACTGTACAGGAAGTTTTAGAAAAAGCAAAAAAACTCAATCTTAAAAAATATGTTCTAAAAGCACAAATACATGCGGGCGGGAGAGGTAAGGCAGGCGGAGTTAAAATATTAGATAATTTATCTGATCTAGAAAAAGCTGCAAAGGATTTGTTAGGAAAAAAATTAATTACACATCAGACAGGACCAATTGGCAAAGAAGTTAAAAGACTTTATCTAGAGGAGCCATCCAACATAAAAAAAGAATTCTATTTATCCTGTCTTATTGATAGGGCAAGTTCTAAAATTGCTTTTATTTCTAGCGATCAGGGTGGGATGGACATCGAAGAGGTTGCAAAAAGTGATCCTAATAAAATTAATACTGTAAAAATTAGTTTTAAGGAAGATATTGAAGATGAGGATTGTAAAAAAATTATTCATAATTTCAATCTAGATGATGATGCCAATATTAAATGTATCAAGATTATTAAATCAATTTACAAAACATTTGTCTCTACCGATGCAAGCTTAATTGAAATCAATCCACTAATACTTACAAAGGAAAACAATATTGTTTGTCTGGATGCAAAAATAAGCTTTGATGACAATGCAATTTTCAAACATCCAGAATTACTGGAATTAAGAGATTTGAATGAAGAGGATCCTACAGAAATAGAGGCAAGTAAACACGATTTAGCTTACATAAAATTAGATGGATCTATTGGATGTATGGTAAACGGAGCGGGATTAGCAATGGCAACGATGGATATAATAAAACTGCATGGTCAAGAACCTGCAAATTTTTTAGATGTAGGAGGCGGTGCATCTAAAGAAAAAGTTGCAGCTGCCTTTAAAATAATTTTATCAGATAAAAATGTAAAAGGAATACTGATAAATATTTTTGGAGGGATTATGAGGTGTGATGTCCTTGCCCAGGGAATTGTAGAGGCTGCAAAAGAATCCAAAATAAATATACCTCTTGTAGTAAGACTTGCTGGAACCAATGCTAAAGAAGGAAAAAAAATATTAGATGAATCTGGATTAAAAATAATCTCTGCTAGCGATCTAGGGGATGCAGCAAAAAAAATTGTAAAACAAGTGGAATAAAATGTCAGTTTTAATAAATAAAAATACTAAACTTATATGCCAAGGCTTCACAGGCGCCCATGGAACATTTCATTCTGAACAGTCAATAAAATACGGGACAAATCTAGTTGGAGGCGTAACTCCAGGTAAAGGAGGACAAACACACTTAAATAAACCTGTTTTTAATTCTGTAAAAGAAGCAAAAGGTAAGACTAATGCAAATGCAACAATGATTTATGTCCCTGCAAAATTTGCTGCTGCAGCAATAATCGAGGCAATTGAGGCTAAGATCGAATTGATAGTTTGTATAACTGAAGGGATTCCAATCTTGGATATGTTAAAAGTAAAAGAAAAATTATCAAACTCAGCTTCCAGACTAATTGGACCAAATTGTCCAGGAATTATCACTCCAGACGAATGTAAAATTGGTATCATGCCAGGAAATATTCATAAGAAGGGATCCGTTGGTATAGTCTCAAGATCAGGAACTCTAACTTATGAGGCTGTCGCACAAACAACTGAAAACGGATTAGGTCAGTCAACATGTATCGGAATAGGAGGAGATCCAATTAACGGAACCAATTTTATAGATTGTTTAGACTTGTTTTTAAACGATCCAGAGACTGAGTCTATTTTAATGATTGGTGAAATTGGGGGAACTGCAGAGGAAGAAGCAGCAGAATTTATTAAAAATCATAAAATCAAAAAGCCTATGGTAGGATTTATTGCTGGTATCACAGCACCTCCTGGACGAAGAATGGGACATGCGGGAGCAATAATTTCTGGTGGCAAAGGAGGAGCTTCAGATAAAATTGATACAATGACAGATGCAGGTATTACCATTGCAACATCTCCTGCAGAAATGGGAATTACATTAAAAAATAAATTGGGTCTTTAATATTTTAATGTTAATACTATAATAATCGTAAATGAGCTCTTCAAAAAACTTAGAATTTAAGCAACAGTCTTTTCTTAATAAATCTAACAGCCAGTTCATAGAGGAAATGTATGTAAGATTTATAGAGAATGACCCAAAATTACCAGATAGTTGGAAAAAATACTTTAGTGATTTAAATGAAGATTTAAATTCAGTTTCAAAAGAAATATCAGGCCCTTCATGGAGTCCAAAAAAGATATCGATAGATCCAAAAAAAAACAAAAGACTTGAGGAAAATCTAAATGGTTCTGAAAGGGAGAAAATAGATTCTATTAAAGCAATCGCATTGATAAGGGCATATAGAATCAGAGGCCACCTTATAGCAAACCTTGATCCTCTTGGTTTAATGAAAAGAGAATATCTTTATGAATTACATCCAAATGACTATGGTTTTAAAACTGAGGACTTTGACAGAAAAATCTATCTTAATTCATATATGGATGTGGGTTATGCTTCAATAAATGAAATCATCACAAAATTAAGAAAAGTATATTGCTCATCAATAGGTGCTGAATATATGCATATAACAAATCCAACGGAGAAAGTTTGGTTTAGAGAAAAAATGGAAAAAGATGAGAACCAAATTAATTTTACTGAAAAAGGAAAAGACGCAATATTAAATAAGATTATTCAAGCTGAAGGTTTTGAAAAATTTTTAGCAAAAAAATATGTTGGTACGAAAAGATTTGGTCTTGATGGTGCAGAGTCTTTAATTCCAGCACTAGAACAAATTATTAAACGTGGAGGCCAGTTAGGAGTAAAAGAAATTAAAATTGGAATGTCACATAGAGGTAGATTAAATGTTTTAGCAAATGTTCTTCAAAAGTCTTATAAAAGAATTTTTAACGAATTTGCTGGTGAATTTGCTTCTTCAAGCGAGGACTCTACAGGTGATGTAAAATATCATTTAGGTGCTTCATCAGATAGAACTTTTGATGGAAACTCTGTACATGTTAGTCTTACAGACAACCCTTCTCATTTAGAAGCAGTTAACCCTGTAGTTCTTGGTCAAACTAGAGCAAAACAATATTTTCATAAAGACACAGAAAGAAAAAAAGTAATACCTTTACTTATTCACGGGGATGCAGCATTTGCAGGGCAAGGAGTTGTAGCTGAATGTTTTGCGATGTCAGGTTTAAAAGGTCACAACACAGGTGGAACAATTCATATAATTGTAAATAACCAAATTGGTTTTACCACTAGTCCAAAGTTTGCTAGATCAAGCCCGTACCCGTCTGATTTAGGAAAAATTGTAGAGGCTCCCATTCTTCATTGCAATGGAGATGATCCAGAGGCAGTTGTTCATTGTGCTAAAATCGCAATTGAGTTTAGACAAAAATTTAACAAAGATGTTGTAATTGACATGATTTGCTACAGAAGATTCGGTCATAATGAAGGAGATGAACCATCTTTTACTCAGCCTTTAATGTACAAAAAAATAAGATCACATCCATCTACTTTAAATATATATGGGAAAAAACTTATTAAAAATAACAGTATAACTGAAGATCAATTCAAAAATAAAGTAAACGACTTTAAAAAACTTTTGGATGATCAATTTAAAACTGCAAATGATTACAAACCAAAACTGAATTGGTTTGAAGGGACCTGGTCAAGATATCAACCAAAGAAAGGTAAGGATAAAAGAGGACAGACAGGGGTTGATACGACGAAATTAAAAAAACTCTCTGCAAAAATAAACTTTTTAAAACCAGGGCTCAATATTCATAAAACTATACAAAAAGTTTTTGAAAATAGAGATAAGTGTATACAAGATGAAAAAAATATTGATTGGGCTAATGCAGAAACACTAGCATTTGCAACATTACTCGAAGAAGGATTTCCTGTGAGATTAGTTGGCCAAGATAGTGGTCGTGGTACATTTAGTCAAAGACACTCAGTTTTACGAAATCAAATAGATAACTCAAGATACGTGCCGTTAGATCATGTATCTACAAAACAGAAAAAATTTGAAATTGTAGATAGTTTTTTATCTGAATTAGCAGTGCTTGGATTTGAGTATGGATATAGCTTAGTAGAACCAGAAACTTTAACGATTTGGGAGGCACAATTTGGAGATTTTGCAAACGGTGCTCAAGTTGTAATTGATCAATTCATTGCCTCTGGAGAGAGAAAATGGTTTAGAGCCTCAGGATTAGTTCTATTGCTTCCCCATGGTTATGAGGGACAAGGGCCTGAACACTCTTCAGCAAGACTTGAAAGATTTTTGCAACTTTGTGCTCAAGAAAATATGCAAGTGCTTAATTGTTCAACTCCAGCAAATTATTTTCATGCTCTTAGAAGACAGATTCACAGAGAATTCAGAAAGCCACTTGTTATAATGACTCCAAAATCTTTGTTGAGAAACAAATACTGTGTTTCAAATATAGAGGACTTTGATAAAAATAATTCATTTCATAGAGTTTTAGAGGATCAAGCCTTAAATAAAAAGAACAAATTAATTGAATTAAAAAAACCAAAAAAGATAAGAAAAGTCATTCTTTGCTCTGGAAAAATATATTTTGATCTTTTGGCTGCGAGAGAAAAAGAGAAAATTGACGATGTTGTTTTTATAAGAATAGAACAACTTTATCCTTTCCCAGTAAGGTCTTTGACAAAAGCTATTAAACCATATGCTGAATATGCTAAATTTATTTGGTGCCAAGAAGAACCAAAAAATATGGGTGCTTGGTTTTCAGTAAGAGATTATATTCAATGGACTTTAGATAATTTAGAGGTTAAAAAGAAATTAAAGTTTATTGGCAGAAATCCTGCAGCTTCGCCAGCTACTGGATATGCGAAAAGACATGCAAAACAACAAAAAGAAATTATAGATAAAATTTTAGAATAATGTCAGACAAAATTGTAGTTCCAGTTTTAGGAGAAAGTATAACAGAGGCAACTGTAGCTAAATGGTTAAAAAATAAAGGTGATAGTGTCGAAGCCGATGAACCTGTTGTTGAACTTGAAACTGATAAAGTAAATTTAGAGGTTCCATCCCCCTCAGATGGAGTATTAAGCGAAATAAATGCTCAAAATGGCTCAACGGTTGAGGTAGGAGCTGTTCTTGGATCAATAATCGGAGGAAGCACAAAAAAAGATGAAACTGAGGATGAAACTAAAGAAGAGAAACTAGTACATAACGAAGATAATATCATTAGTTTAAAAAAAGAAGTTGAGACAAAAGAAATTGAAACAAAACTGTTCGATAAGGAAGAAAAAATTTCAGAACCTGATGAAAATACAAGTAAGGAAGAACCATTAATCCTTGTAGAAGAAGTACCTCCTAAAAAAGAGAAATTTAAAAAAACAAAGGATGTGTCTGTTTCCCCTGCTGTGAGAAAGATTGCTGCAGATAATAAAATTGATTTAAAAAAAATTCAAGGAACAGGCAGGGGTGGAAGAGTTTCAAAAGCTGATCTATTAAGTTTAATGAACGTTAAACCTGGACCTTCTGAGCGGAAAATAAAATTTGGCCAAGAAGAAAAAATAAAAATGACAAGGCTAAGACTTACAATTGCTAAAAGACTTAAACAAGCTCAAGATAACGCAGCAATGCTTACAACTTTTAATGAAGTTGATATGAGCGGTATAATTGACATGAGAAAAGAAAATCAAAGTGATTTTCAAGATAGGTTTGGCATAAAACTAGGTTTTATGTCCTTTTTTGTTAAAGCTTGCATTGAAAGTCTAAAACTTTTTCCAGCAATTAACGCTGAAATCGAGGGAGAGAATATAATTTATAAGAACTACTATAACATAAGTTTTGCAGTAGGTACTGAAAAAGGTCTTGTGGTTCCAGTTTTAAAAAATGCAGATGAAATGTCTTTTGCAGACATAGAAAAGAAGATCAAAGAGTTATCTGATAAAGCAAGAGATGGAAAAATTACAATTGACGATCTTCAGGGTGGGACATTCACTATAAGCAATGGTGGTGTCTATGGATCAATGTTATCAACTCCAATTTTAAATTTACCTCAATCCGGGGTTTTAGGGATGCACAATATTGTAGAAAGGCCGCATGTGGTAAATGGTGAAATTAAAATCAGACCAATAATGTATATAGCTTTATCATATGATCACAGAATAATTGATGGGAAAGAGGCAGTATCTTTTCTAAAAAATACAAAAGATAACTTGGAAGATCCAAGAAGATTGTTTTTAAATTTATAATTTATGACAGAAAAATTTGACTCGGTAGTTATTGGTGGCGGACCAGGTGGATATGTTTGCGCTATAAGATTAGCTCAATTAGGTCAAAAAACTGCTTGTATAGAAGCCAGAGGTACCTTGGGTGGAACCTGCTTAAACATTGGATGTATTCCCTCAAAAAGCTTATTAAATTTATCTGAAAATTTTAAAAAAGCTAAAAACTTCTCTAAACTTGGAATTGAGACAGGAGATGTAAAACTCAATTTAGATAAGATGATGAAAAATAAGGATAAAGCAGTTTCAATCTTGACTAAGGGCGTTGAATTTCTTTTCAAAAAAAACAAGGTAACTTACTTAAAAGGTTTTGGTAGTTTTATTTCTGAGAAGAAAATATTAGTAAAAGACGAAGATGGTAAAAAAAGAGAAATTGAGGCAAAAAACATTATTATTGCAACTGGATCTGAGGCAATGCCTATGCCCAACGTAGAATTTGATGAAAAAACAATCGTCTCTTCGACAGGCGCCCTATCTTTAAAAGAAGTTCCAAAAAGTCTAGTTGTCGTTGGCGGGGGTTACATAGGTTTAGAAATGGGCTCTGTCTGGTCTAGACTAGGGGCTGAAGTCAATGTAATTGAATTTTTAGATCACATCACTCCTGGGATGGATAGAGAAATTTCTGAAGAGTTTATGAAAATATTGAAAAAACAAAATATAAAATTTCATTTAAATAGGAAAGTAACTAGCATTAAAAAAACTAAAAATGGGGTACATATTTCAACGTCAGATAAGAATGGAGATAGTAAAGATTTTAATTGTGACGTAGCTCTAATATCAATTGGAAGAAAACCGTTTACATCCAATTTAAATTTGAGTTCTGCAGGAGTAAAATCTGATGAAAAAGGAAGGATTAAAATTGACAAAAAATTTCAAACTTCAGCAAAAAATATTTACGCCATTGGAGATGTAATTGACGGGCCAATGTTAGCCCACAAAGCAGAGGAGGAAGGGATTGCAGTTGCAGAAATAATTGCAGGTCAATCTGGTCATGTAAACTACGATTTAATTCCTGGGGTAATATACACAACTCCTGAGGTAGCAAGTATAGGTTTGACAGAAGAACAATTAAAAGAAAAAAACAAGTCTTATAAAATTGGAAAGTTTCCTTTTATGGCTAACTCAAGAGCTAAAGCAATTGACGAGCCTGAAGGATTCGTAAAAATCTTAGCCGATAAAGATACTGATAAAGTTTTAGGAGTACATATGATAGGGCCTCATGTAGGAGAAATGATCGCAGAAATGGCAGTTGCAATGGAATTTGGAGCAAGCTCTGAGGATATCGCACGAACGTGTCATGCTCATCCAACGTTTTCTGAGGCAATAAAAGAGGCAGCTTTATCTGTTGAAAAAAGACAAATACACTCTTAAAATCTCAAATAACCTTATGTCAAAACGCGCCCTTATTAATTTAAAATAAAACCATAAGATACCTTTAATGACAAAATCTAATAATAATTTTAACTCTAAAATATCTGATGCTACCGATATCAGCAAACCATGGGACAAAGACAATCAAGCCTGGTGGGACTGGTATGTTAGCTTAGCAGATAATGATGTTAAAAAAGATGAAATTATTAATACTGATCCCTTACCAGATATTTCAATACCAACTGATGATGAGGTTATTTCGGAGTTAGCTAAACCCTACCATTTGACCGATGATCAAATTAATTTTTTTAAAAAAAATGGTTTCATAAAACTTAAGAATGTTTTCTCTCCCGGGTCAGTGTTAAAACTACGAGCTGAATTAATTAATTTATTAAAAGAAGAGTTTAAAGTTGATCCAGATAAAGGGGCACATAAACGATTCCTCAGTCTTGAAATGATTTGGCCTGATAATAAATTGCTTCGCGCCTACGTATTATCACCTCGTCTAGGACAAATTTCAGCAAATCTTCTCGAAGTATCAGCTGTTAGACTTTACCATGACAATGTGTTAGCCAAACAAGCTGGTTGTGGTCGTACTCCTTGGCACTTTGACGATCATCATTTTCCTCTCGACACTAATGACGTAGTCACCGCTTGGGTGCCTGCACAACCAACTCCACTTGAAATGGGACCACTCTCTTTTGCCTATCCACTCAATGTCCACAAATTAGTCAATGCTGTTACCTTTGAAAAGACTGGCACTGGATACGACCGAGGGGTATCAGATGTATTTTCAAAAAATAATGTAAGCGTAAATGAAACTCCTTTTGAGCTAGGCGAAGTTAGCTTTCATCATAATTTAAATTTTCATACCGCTTCACGTAACCGTACTAATCGTAGCCGGGTAGCTCTTGCCAATACTTATTACCGGGATGGAGCAAGAGTAGTTAATAGTCCCACGATGGTTTCTGGTGACTGGCAGAAATTTATGCCCAATGTCAAACCAGGGGATGTAGCAGCTAGTCCACTAAACCCAATTTGTTGGCCAGTTAAAAATAAATCATGAAAGATACAAACAACCACAAGGGACTAAATTCGACCTGGACAGACAGTCTTTCTCAAAATCTACATCCCGATAGTAATGCTTTAGTTGATCATTTAAGAACTGTACATCAAGAACATACAGGATTTACTGAAGTGTGCGCAAGTTTTTGTCGTGATGAAACTGGACGTAATAGTTATGAATGGCTGGCTGAACTTGTACCTAATAATGAAAGTTTACGAGTATTAGATCTTGCCTGTGGGTCAGGGCCATTATTAAAAATCTTATTTGATCGCAATAAAAATTTAAGTTTAAAAGGTGTAGACATGTGTCCTGAAGAATTAGCATTAGCCAAGACTCGCCTTATAGACAGCGGAGTCAATCTTATTGAGTCAAAAGCACAAAAATTGACAACAATAGATAATAATTCTATCGATATTGTCTTGTGTCATTGGGCTTTAACATTGATGGACCCGATATTACCAGTGTTAAACGAAATCAGACGAGTTTTAACTTCAGAAGGTCGGTTTGTAGCGCTAGTTGATGGGCCAATGAGTTCAGCACCTAATTATAAGGAGGTACACGATTTAATTTATAG
This sequence comes from uncultured Pelagibacteraceae bacterium, assembly GCA_902584225.1. Taxonomy (GTDB): domain Bacteria; phylum Pseudomonadota; class Alphaproteobacteria; order Pelagibacterales; family Pelagibacteraceae; genus Pelagibacter. Next base: position 42,263 of record CACHYX010000002.1, on the reverse strand, counting down.
TTATGTACAAAAAGAAATACCTAATTATGGAGAGATTGACTTAGGTGATCCAAGAATACGAGGATCAGAAAGCCTAAGTAATCTTATACATAAAGTTTTCCCAGAAGCAAAAGTAACTATCGAAACAAATGTTGTATCTATGGAGGGACCTGCTATTCAAGTGGCTGAAATTACAGCAGGATTTTTCTACGCTGCATTTGTCCTAAAGCCGGAGAACAAAAAATTAATGATCACAAGTTTATCTGAACTTTTAGCAATATCCAAAAAAAGTACTGACTCTCAAAGACAAGGGCGATTTTCAATGCCAATTAATCGTCTTTTAGTTACCCCTAACATAAAATGAAATCATTTTTACAAGAAGTTAGTTTTGGTTTAAGCAAGAAAAATAAAAAGCTGAGTTCTAAATGGTTTTATGACTTTAAAGGATCAAAACTTTTTGAACAAATTACTAAATTGAAAGAATATTACCCAGCACGAACAGAAAGAAAAATTTTGAAAGATAATAAAATTGAAATTGCTAATAAAATAGGCAAGGGTGCGGTTTTAATTGAACCAGGCGCTGGAGATATCAAAAAAATAGAAATTTTTTTAAGTAGCCTAGATAAGCCAAAAAAATATATACCCCTAGATATCTCTGAAGATTATATAATAAAAATATCTCAAAGTTTTAAAAAAAAATTCCCAAAAGTAGCTATTACTCCAAAAGGATATGATTTTTCAGGAAGTGATAAATTACCTTTTAAAATTAATTCATCAGAAAATATAATTATTTTTTTTCCAGGGTCAACTATAGGTAACTTTGAGAAAAAGGATGCTGTAAAATTTTTAAAAATGCTCAAAATGAAATTTAAAGCCAAAAAAATTATCATTGGTGCTGACTTAATTAAAGATATTCCAACTCTTATTTCTGCTTACAATGACAAAAAAGGTGTAACTGCAAAATTTAATAAAAATATTTTACAAAGAATGAATACCGAATTAGGTACTAATATAAACTTAAATTTCTATCAACATTTAGCAATTTATAATAAATCAAAAAAAAGAATTGAGATGAGACTAAAAGCAAAAAAAAATAATAATATCAGAATAAATGGCTCAAAATATTCAATTAAAAAAAATGAAGAGATTCACACTGAGAATTCTCACAAATACACTATTAAATCTTTCAGAAATTTAGCAAATGAAGCCGGGTGGAAAGTTAAGAAAACTTGGGTTGATGATAAAAAACTTTTTAGTGTGCATTTTCTTGATCTTGGTCTTTAGGTCTAGATATTACTTTACATTTATTGTATATCAACAGAAATAGAGTTGTAAATAAATTACCAATACACTTTTAAATTTTTCATAATGAAATGAAAGTACCAGTACTATTACCAAACATTTTTGATCACCCATTTACATACACGTCAAAAGAAAAACTTAAAATTGGCGACTATGTAGAAGTACCTTTTGGTAAAAAAAAAATGATAGGTATTATCTGGGATGATTTCGAGGAAGGGCCTAAAAAAAAATTTCAAATCAAAAATATAATTAAAAAATTTACAAAAGATCCTTTAGAAAATAAAACAATAAAATTTTTAAATTGGTTTTCTGATTATAATATCGTTCCAAAGGGTATGGCTTTAAAGCTTCATTTAGTAAATAATTCTTTAGAAGAAGATTATAAAGCAGACACTTATGATCAGTTTAATAAAAAACACCCAACCAAAGATTATAGTCTTAGTATTCAGCAAAAAAAAAGTTTATTAGAAATAGAAAAGGGGGATAAAAATTTTAGAGTTCATGTATTACAAGGGACCACAGGTTCAGGAAAAACAATAGTTTATTTTAATGCAATTAAAAAAAAACTAAATGAAGGGTATCAATCTTTGATTTTACTCCCTGAAATTGGCCTCACAAAAGAATTTGAAAAAAATTTCATTTCTTTTTTTGGTTTTAAACCAGCTATTTGGCATTCATCAGTTACAAAGAAAAATAAAAAGATAATTTGGAGCGGTTTGAAATCAGGAAAGATTAAAGTTGTCATAGGGGCTAGGTCGGCTTTATTTTTACCTTTTAAAAAGTTAGGTCTTATTACAATAGATGAAGAACACGACCAATCCTACAAACAAGACGAGGGTGTAAACTATCATGCTAGAGATATGGCAATATCCAGAGCATCATTTGAAAATATACCTATCAACTTGATATCTGCTGTTCCATCTATAGAAACTTACAAAAATATTAAAGGAAAAAAGTTTTATTCATCTAGGTTAACTGAGCGATTTAGAGATGCAAAGTTGCCAGATTATGAAATTATAAAAATAAAAAAAAGTGAAAAAAAAGTAACATTTATTTCAGAGCAATTGATTGAAAAAGTAAAAGATAATTTATCTAGGAATAATCAAGTTTTATTTTTTGTAAATAGAAGAGGTTACTCGCCATTTGTATTATGTAAAAATTGTTTAAAAACTTTTGACTGTCCTTTTTGTTCAATTAATCTTGTTTATCATAAGATAAGAAATAAAGTTTTATGTCATTATTGTGGTTATTCCACTGAAATGGAACGAGATTGCTCTTCAAAAGATACTAAATGTGATTTTAGCTTTAGTGGTCCAGGTGTGGAAAAAATACTTGAGGAAATTAAAAAGATTTTTCCTGACAAAAACACTTTAATTTTCTCAAGTGACACCATGAATAAAAAGGACTCGTCTTCAAAAATCCAAGAGATAATAGATAATAAGATTAATATTTTAATTGGTACTCAACTGATTTCAAAAGGTTTTCATTTTCCTAATCTGAACTGTATTATTGTATTGGATATTGATTATTCTTCTAGAGGTTACGATTTAAGGAGTGCTGAAAAAACTGTACAGCTTTACCATCAACTATCAGGCAGAGCCGGTCGAGAAGGAAAGCCTTCGACTGTTTATTTTCAAACAATGAATTTAAACTCAGATTACATATCACAAATCGTAAATCCTGATCCTTATATTTTTTTGGATAAAGAATTAATTCTGAGGGAAAAGAATTTATTACCTCCTTTTGAAAGATTTATATCGATAATAGTTAGTGCTCAAAATAGCAAAAAATCCGACCAGGCATCATTTGAATTGTCAGAATTTTTAAAAAAACACCTTAAAGTCAAAATTCTCGGACCAGTAAACGCTCCGATTTATAAAGTAAGAGGGAATTACAGGAATAGGATCTTATTAAGATCTGCAAAGAATATTTCGGCTCAGAAAAACTTAAAAATGGCTCTTAAAAGATTTAATATACCAAAAGGAATAAAACTTTCAGTTGATGTTGATCCAATAAATTTCAATTAACTGTTACTTTTGTGGCTTTTTTTAAAGCTCATACTTGATCGTTACTTGCCTATGTGTTAATTAATTTGAAAAATTTATCAGCAAATATAAAGGATCTAACTTGTCTAATTCCCAAACTAAAGCAACAAACAGCTATTCTCAGTCTTTGTTTGAGCTTGCAAAAGAGAATAGCGTGTTAGATGAAATTGAGGTTCAGGCAAAGTCCTTATACAGCGTAATTAAAGACTCTCAGGATTTCTCAACTTTTATAAAAGATCCTACATTCAAACAAGATAAGCAACTTGAGATTTTTAGTGCAATTTTTGAAAAAGTAAAATTGAATAGCTTGTTTATTAAGTTCATTAAATTTCTTATTCATAAAAGAAGAATTTTTTTTTTAAAAAATATTTTAAACGATTTTACCACCTATTGTTCAATTCAAAGAGGAGAAGTTAGAGCTGAGCTTGTATCTTCAAAAAAATTAGATAACTCTCAGATAGAAAAAATTAAAGAGGAAATGACAAAAGACTTTAATTCAAAAATTAACTTAAGTTATAAGGTCGATGAATCATTGCTTGCTGGAGTAAAAATAAAAATTGGAAGTATTATGATCGATAACTCTTTAAAGAATAAATTAATGAAAATGAAAAACTCAATGAAGGAAGTATAATGGATATTAACCCATCAGAAGTAACAAAAATATTAAAAGAACAAATTAAAAAATTTGGAGATAAATCTGAAGTAACGGAAATTGGTCAAGTTTTATCTGTAGGAGACGGAATAGCAAGAATTTACGGACTTGACAATGTTCAAGCTGGTGAGATGGTAGAATTTGCTGATGGTTCTAAAGGTATGGCGTTAAACTTAGAAAGCGATAACGTTGGGGTGGTTATTTTTGGTGATGATAGAGCAGTAAAAGAAGGTGACACAGTCAAAAGAACTGGAGCGATTGTTGATACACCAGTTGGGAAAGAATTACTTGGAAGAGTTGTTGATGGATTAGGAAACCCAATAGACGGTAAAGGAGCTTTAGACAAAAGTATTAAACGAAGTAGAGTTGAGGTGAAAGCACCAGGAATTATTCCAAGAAAATCTGTGAGCGAACCAATGCAAACAGGTTTAAAATCAATTGATAGTTTGGTTCCAATAGGTAGAGGTCAAAGGGAATTAATTATTGGAGATCGTCAAACAGGAAAAACTGCTGTTGCTATTGATGCGATAATTAATCAAAAAAAGATAAACGAGTCAGGTGATGAAAAACAAAAACTTTATTGTATTTATGTTGCTATAGGTCAAAAAAGATCAACTGTAAGACAGATAGAGAAAACTTTGGAAGAGGCTGGAGCTATGGAATATACAACAATTGTTGCGGCAACAGCTTCGGATGCAGCTCCGTTACAATTTTTAGCTCCATACACTGGATGTGCTATGGGGGAATATTTTAGAGACAATGGAATGCACGCTTTAATTATTTATGACGATCTTTCAAAACAAGCAGTAGCCTACAGACAAATGTCACTTCTTTTAAGACGTCCTCCAGGAAGAGAGGCATATCCAGGAGATGTTTTTTATTTACATAGTCGATTACTTGAAAGAGCTGCAAAATTAGGTGACGAACATGGAGGAGGATCATTAACTGCGTTGCCAATCATCGAAACTCAAGCAGGAGACGTTTCAGCTTACATACCTACTAACGTAATCTCTATTACTGATGGACAAATATTTTTAGAGACAGAACTATTCAATCAAGGAATAAGACCTGCAATTAATGTTGGCTTATCAGTTTCAAGGGTAGGATCTTCTGCTCAAACAAAAGCTATGAAAAAAGTTTCTGGATCTATGAAACTTGAACTTGCTCAATATAGAGAGATGGCAGCTTTTGCACAGTTTGGATCTGACTTAGATGCGTCAACCCAAAAACTTTTAAACAGAGGAGCAAAATTAACTGAATTATTGAAACAAAAACAATATTCTCCAATGACAGTAGCTGAGCAAGTCATTTCTGTCTTTTGTGGTGTAAAAGGTCACTTAGACGATATTCAACAAAAAGATATATCAAAATTTGAGAAAGATATAATTGAGAAATGTAAATCTGAACAACCAGATTTGATAAATTCAATAATTTCATCAGGAAAACTTGAAGAAGAAAATGAGAAAAAATTGACGAGTATTATTTTGGATTTAAAGAAAAATTTTGATAAATAATTATGGCTAGTTTAGACGATTTAAAAAAAAGAATAACAAGTGTAAAATCTACACAAAAAATTACAAAAGCAATGAAAATGGTTGCAGCTGCAAAGCTTAGAAAAGCTCAAGAAAGTGCTGAAAAAGGAAGACCTTATTCTGATAAGATGCACAATATAATCTTAAATTTGTCTAAGAATATAAATGATAAGGAAAATGCACCAAAGCTTTTAGCTGGCTCAGGTAAAGATAATGTGCATCTCTGTGTGGTAATGACCTCTGACAGAGGTTTATGTGGAGGTTTTAATTCAAATATCACCAAAAAAGCAAAGTCTTATTTCAAAAAAATATTAGATAGTGGTAAGGAGCTTAAGATAGTAACTGTTGGATCAAAAGGATTTGACCAACTTAAAAGAGCTTTTAAAGAGTATATAATTGAGAATATTTCTTTCAAAGAATCTAAAAATGTAAATTACTTTGATGCTGATAAAGTAGGAAAAATGATAATTGAGAAATTTGAGAAAGGAGAATTTGATGTTTGCACAATCTTCTTTAACAAATTCAAAAATGTTATTACCCAAATACCTCAAGAACAACAAATCATCCCATTAAAATCAGAGAAATCAGACGATAAAAATGATGTTATGAATTACGAGTTTGAGCCCGAAGAAGATGAAATATTAAATAACTTGTTACCAAAGAATATTTCAACACAAATTTTTAAAGCAATGTTGGAGAATTCGGCTAGCGAACAAGGATCAAGAATGAGTGCAATGGATAATGCGACAAGAAATGCCGGGGAAATGGTTGAGAAACTCACAATTGAATATAATAGAAGTCGACAAGCGGCTATTACAAAAGAATTAATTGAAATAATATCAGGAGCAGAAAGTTTATAATATGAGAAAAGGAAAAATAACTCAAATCATCGGAGCAGTTGTCGATGTAAGTTTTGAAGGAGAATTACCCGAGATTTTAACTGCACTAGAATGTAAAAATGCCGGGAACAGGTTAGTTTTAGAAGTAGCCCAACATTTGGGAGAGTCTTGTGTGAGAACCATTGCTATGGACTTTACAGAGGGTCTTAAAAGGGGAGATGAAGTAACAGATACAGGTGCACCAATTAAAGTACCAGTTGGACCAGAAACTTTAGGAAGAATTATAAATGTCATTGGTGAACCTATTGATGAAAAAGGTGATGTTAAGAGTAAAGAAAATTGGCCAATTCATAGAGCGGCCCCAGAATTTAATGATCAATCTACAGAGACTGAAATATTAGTTACAGGTATTAAAGTAATTGATCTTTTAGCGCCATATGCAAAAGGTGGAAAAATTGGATTATTTGGTGGCGCAGGTGTTGGAAAGACTGTTTTAATTATGGAATTGATAAATAACGTTGCTAAAGCACATGGTGGCTTTTCGGTTTTTGCAGGTGTAGGGGAAAGAACTAGAGAAGGAAATGACCTTTATCATGAGATGATTGACTCAGGAGTAATTAAGCCAGAAGGCAAAGGTTCAAAAGCTGCATTAGTCTATGGTCAAATGAACGAGCCCCCAGGAGCAAGAGCAAGGGTCGCGTTAACTGGATTGACTGTTGCTGAATATTTTAGAGATCAAGAAGGCCAAGACGTATTATTTTTCGTTGATAATATTTTTAGATTTACGCAAGCTGGCTCGGAAGTTTCAGCACTATTAGGCAGGATACCTTCAGCTGTTGGATATCAACCAACTCTTGCTACCGATATGGGTAACCTACAAGAGAGAATTACGACAACAAATAAGGGCTCCATTACTTCAGTACAAGCGATTTATGTGCCCGCAGATGACCTAACTGACCCTGCACCAGCAACATCTTTTGCTCACTTAGATGCAACAACAGTATTATCGAGACAGATAGCAGAAATAGGTATTTATCCTGCGGTTGATCCTTTAGACTCTACTTCAAGAATACTAGATCCAAGAATTGTTGGTGATGAACATTATAGAGTTTCTAGAGAGGTACAAAAAGTGCTTCAGACCTATAAATCTTTACAAGATATCATTGCAATTCTCGGAATGGATGAGCTATCCGAAGAGGACAAATTAATTGTAGCCAGAGCTAGAAAAATACAAAGATTTTTATCTCAACCATTCTTTGTTGCAGAGGTTTTTACTGGATCACCTGGAAAATTGGTAGATCTAGACTCAACTATAAAAGGGTTTGATGCAATTTGTAAAGGTGAATATGATCATCTTCCTGAGGCAGCATTTTATATGGTTGGTACTATCGAAGAGGCCATTGAGAAAGCTAAAAAAATCGAAAAAGAAGCCGCTGCATAATGTCAGATTCGTTTAACTTGGAAATTGTTAATCCAGAAAAATTATTCCTTTCTTTAGATAATGTATCTGAAGTAGTGGTACCTGCATTTGAAGGTGATATGGGTATTTTGAAAGATCACATATCTATAATTTCATTTTTAAAACCTGGAATAGTCAAGGTTTTTACAGGCAATGAAGTAAAAGAATTATATGTTGAAGATGGAATTATAGAATTTAGTCAAAATTCTTTATCAATTCTTACCAGCAGAATTATCGACATAAAAGAAATAAAAAAAGATGATTTAAGCTCAATGATTAATGAGGCCAATGAAGCTTTAAAAGATGAAAATTTAGACGACCAAAAAAGATTTTTAGCAAATCAAAAAATTGATGTTTTGAATAGACTCAATTAGATTATTTTAAAATATCCAGCACTTTTTTTTTGACTTCATTATAAACGTCTAATTTGAAATCAACCACATTTTTCGTAATATCTTCAAGGTTTATCCATTTCCACTCTAAGAACTCAGGCTTTTTGGTTTTTATATTTATTTCGTTATCACTACCTAGAAATCTCATACAAAACCACTTTTGTATTTGACCTTTGTATTTTCCTTTCCATATAATTCCTAAAAGATTTTGAGGAAGCAGATAAGTTTGAAAACCGTCCAACTCTTTAATCAATTTAACATTTGTTATACTTGTTTCTTCTTCTAACTCTCTTGTAGCTGCATCAAGATAGTCCTCATTTTCATCAATTCCACCCTGAGGCATTTGCCAATAATTGTTTGGATTATCTATTCTTTTTGCTACAAAGACTTCGTTATTTTGATTAAGTAAAACAATGCCCACTCCTTTTCTAAGTGGCAACTTTTTAAACTTTTCGAGCATCTATCCTGCTAAAAGCTTACGAGCAAAATTTAATTGATTATCGGTTTCTGTATCAATTCGAAAATCATTCTCTTCTTCTTCAATTGATATATCTGGAGCTACACCAACCTCTGAAATTGATTTTCCTGAGGGTAAATAATATTTTGAAATTGTTAGTCTAATTGCTCCCTCATTTTTAAGAGGAATTATTGATTGAACAGAACCTTTACCATATGTACTTTCACCAACCAAAACTGCTCTTTTGTGATCCTTTAATGCTCCCGCAACTATTTCTGATGCTGATGCAGACCCATTATTAATTAAAACTACAAGAGTTTTACCATTTATTAAATCTCCACTACTTGCAAACCATTTTCTATTTTCACTTTTTTGTCGGCCCTTGGTCGATACAATTTCTCCATCCTCAAGAAAAAAATCTGATATTTTAATTGCTTGAGATAATAATCCTCCAGGATTATTTCGTAAGTCAAGGATATAGCTTTCAATTTTTTTATCTCTTTTAAATTTTTTAATCTCAGTTTTGATTTGACTACCACTATTTTCATTAAATGACGTCAATCTTAAGTAACCAATTTTTTTATCATAAGTCTTTGATTTCACTGATGCGATTTGAATAATTTCTCTTGTAATATTGAATATTAATGATTTCTTTTTTCCAACTCTTCTAACTGTAATTTCGATACTACTTCCAACTGGTCCTCTCATTAAATCAACGGCTTCAGTCAATGTCTTTCCCTGTACTTGCGTGTCATTTATTTTCACTATGTAATCACCTGCTTTAACACCAGCTTTATCAGCTGGAGAATTATCTATTGGAGATATTACCTTTACAACACCTGCTTCCATACCGACTTCGATTCCTAATCCCCCAAATTTACCGCTTGTTTCAGTTTCCATTTGTTTAAGATCCTCTGGAGATAAATATGCAGAATATGGGTCAAGCGATCTTAAGACTCCATCGATTGCAGCATCCATTGCTTCAGCTTGATCTATCTCTTCAACATATTCTTTGTTGACTTTATCAAGTACTTCTCCAAATAAATCTACTTTATCGTAAATGTTATCATTATTTGAAAATGCAAGTGTAAACGTATGAAAAATTATAATTACAAAAATAATTATTCTCATTAAACAATAACTTTCTCTTTTGGAATTAACTCAGACCAAATTTTTTCTAATTCATAAAACTTTCTTTTCTCTGGATTAAAAATATGAACTACAATGTCTATTCCATCTACCAGTTTCCAATCAGCACTATCTTTTCCCTCAATTTTACAATTTTTTAATCCATTAGTTTTGAACTTTTCCAAAACTTGTTCAGAAAGTGACTGGATATGTCTAGAAGACGTTCCACTTGCAACAATCATATAGTCAGCTATTGAGGATTTATCTTTAAGATCTATAGATACTATGTCTAAAGCTTTATTACTATCGAGTGTTTTGATGATGATTTTTTTTAAGTCTAAGTTTTCGGCCATTAATTATTTACCTTATCAAATATTTCTTATTTGAGAAGATGAAATATTTACCTTATTAAAACTTATGTACTTTAGACCCCTTTTTTTTAAGTTCTTATAAGCCACTGATTCCTTTGATCTTTTTTTGTACCCGCTTCTATCAAAAACTAAAATTTTTGCTAACTTTCCAATTTTAGACCAATTGTTCCATTTATGAAAATTTATGAGATTATCAGCTCCCATTATAAAAAAAATTTCATTACTGCGATTCTTTTTAAAAAATTTTATAAGCTTAACTGTCTTATTAGATTTAATTTTTTTTTCATAAAAACCCACAGTCACATACTTTGTTTTTTTTGTTAAACTCTTTGCAATTTGGACTCTTTTTTTAAGGCTATAAAAACTTTTACTTTTAAAAGGGTTTTTTTCAGTGATAGCCCATACAATTTTGTCTAATTTGAATAATTTTTTAGCAACTTTAGAAATTTTTAAATGCCCTTTGTGAGCAGGATCAAAAGTTCCGCCAAGAATACCTAGTCTAACTTTTTTTTTAAGATCGTATTTGGCCATTTCCTATTACTTCATATTTATAAGATACAAGTTGATTTAAACCAACAGGACCTCTAGGTGGTAATTTATTAGTTGATATACCTACTTCGCCACCAAAGCCAAGTTCAGCTCCATCCGCAAATTGGGTCGATGAATTATGAATTAATATTGAACTTTTCACATTTTCAAAAAAGTATTTTGTATTTTTTTTATTATTAGAAATAATTGCCTCAGTATGTGAGGTACCATACTTATTAATATGTTCGACGGCATCCTCTACATTGTTGACTTTTTTTACAGAAATTTTTAATGACAAGTATTCGGTCGACCAATCTTTTGATGTTGCTTTATGAATTTTTTTTGGAGAAATTTTTCTGATAGTGTCGTCAGCATATATTTCACAATTATTTTTTAATAAATCATTAATAATTAAATTGATTTTTTCGTTAGATAGTTTTTTATGAACAAGCAATGTCTCCGTAGCACCACAAATTCCAGGGTTTCTTAATTTTGCATTTAATATAATTTTACTTGCCATTTTGTGATTTACGTTTTCATCTACAAAGGTATGACATAAACCTTCAAGATGTCCTATGGTGGGTATATTTGAATATTTTTTTACCTTTTTTACAAGATTTTTGCCGCCTCTTGGAATTATTACATCAATATAAGACTCCATTTTAGACAATAAAAAATCTACCACTTTTCTATTTTTTTTTTCAATAAATTGAACAAAATTTACATCTACCTTATTTTTCTTAAGAGCTTTTCTGAATAAGTTTGAGATAATTTTATTAGAATTAAAAGCTTCTGAACCTCCTTTTAATATTACACTATTTCCAGATTTAAAACATAAAGAAGAGACGTCTGAAGTTACGTTTGGTCTACTTTCATAAATAACTCCAATTACCCCAATAGGAATAGTAACTTTTTTAACTTTTAATTTGTTAGGTCGGTTCCATTTAGAAACCACTCTATTTACTGGGTCTTTGAGTTTTATTATTTCTAATACAGATTTCCTGATACCTTCAATCTTTTTATCATTAAGCTCTAATCTATTTATTAAGTTAATATCAAGTTTTTTTTGTCTAGCTATCTTCAGGTCCTTTAAATTTTCTTTTAGAATTTTGTCATTATATTTAGTTAATAGGCTCACATAATCTTTTAAAATTTTATTTTTTTTTTCTTTGTTAATAATTTTTAACCCCGCCTTAACTGCATTTATTCCAATTCTATTTAAATAATTTTTCATTTATTAAATCCCACCATATCATCTTTATGAACTACTTCAGACTTAGTTTTATACCCTAATATTTTATTAATCTTGTCAGAATGTTGCCCTTTAATCTTACTTATCTCTTCAGATGAGAAAGAGCTTAAACCTCTCCCTAATTCAAAATTTTTCTCATCTACAATTTTTATATGATCCCCTTTATCAAAGTTACCTTTTATATTTTTAATTCCAGCTGCAAGAAGACTTTTTCCTTTTTTAAGAGCTATAATAGCTCCATTGTCTATCATCAACTCACCTTTTGGTGAGACAGAGCTTGCTATCCACTTCTTTCTTGCATCTAATTTTGAAATTTCTGGCAAAAACCATGTGCACTCTTTGGATAAATTAATATGTTTTAATGGGTTTAATATTAAACCACTTGAAATCACCATTTTACATCCTGCTAAACCACATATCTTTGCTGCTTCAATTTTAGTTAACATACCTCCTGACCCGTATTCACCAGTAGTTTTATTTGCAATTTTAAATAAATTCTCATCAATTTTTTTCACCTCTTTAATTAATTTTGCATCTTTATGAACTTTCGGATTTTTATTATAAAGCCCCCCAACATCTGAAAGTAGAATAAGACAATCAGCGTTAGATATTTGGGCAACTCTTGAAGCAAGTCTGTCATTATCACCATATTTTATTTCTGATGTAGCGATACTATCATTTTCGTTTACCACCGGTATAAAACCTATATCAAAAAGATTGTCTAATGTTCTTCTTGCATTTATGGCTCTTCTTCTTACTTCAGTGTCCTCAAGAGTAATTAATATTTGAGATATATCCATTTTCTTTTTAGAAAAATTTTTTTTCAATAGATTCATTAACTCTATTTGACCTATTGATGCAACAGCTTGACTTTTGTCAATTTTAAGATTTTTTTTATCAAGGTTTAGTTTTTTACATCCTAAAGCTATCGCTCCTGAACTTACGATTATAATTCTTTTACCTGCTTTTTTTAAATCTTTGATATCCTTTACAAAGCTATCTAGCCATTTACTTCTAATCTTTTTTTTTTCATCAATTATTAATGATGATCCAATTTTAATGACAATCGTATTTAATTTATCAAAATACATACTCTAATAGTTTCGATTTAATCTTTGAAATTTTTGATTTATTGAATGTAGATAAATCATAAATTTTTTTCTTGATTTTGTTGCTTAAAATTTTCTTTTTTAAGTCTAAATTTTTTTTATCAATAAGATCTATCTTATTAAGTACAATTATCTCATTTTTTTTTAAAAGAGATTTACTATATTTACCTAACTCAGCTCTTATTTGTTTATATGATCTAATTAAATCTTCTTCCGTTACGTCGATTAGATGAAGTAGAGTTTTACATCTTTCAATATGTTTTAAAAATTTCGTTCCTAAACCAACACCCTTGTGAGCACCTTCTATAAGTCCGGGGATATCTGCTAAAGTAATTTCTTTATTATCGTATACTGCAACACCCAAATTAGGGTTTAGAGTTGTAAATTTATAATTTGCAATTTTTGGGTTTGCGCTTGTAATTGATGCTAATAAACTTGATTTACCGGCATTAGGTAATCCTATAATTCCTATGTCTGCTATAGTCTTTAATTGAAGCCATATCCAAAATTCTTCACCTTTGAGTCCTTTAGTAAATTTACGTGGCGCTCTATTGGTTGAAGATTTAAATCTTGTATTCCCAAAACCACCTTTTCCACCTATTGCCGCTGTATATTCGTCTTTCTCTTTTTTAAAATCAAAAATTAAAGTTTTATTATCCTCTTCAAAGACTTGCGTTCCTATCGGAACTTTTAAGTATAAATTGTCTCCACCTTTTCCAGTTTGATTTTTTCCTTTCCCATCTCCACCTCTTTCAGCTTTGAAATGTTGTTGATATCTATAATCTATCAAAGTATTTAAGTTTCTCTCAGAGACAAGTATTACTGATCCACCTTTTCCACCGTCACCTCCATCAGGGCCGCCAAATTCTATAAATTTTTCTCTTCTAAAACTTGGAGATCCAGATCCACCGTCGCCAGCTTTAATATATATCTTTACTTGATCTGAAAATTTCATAAAACAACAGGGTAAGTTGTTTGGATATTAATTGGGTTTAACTGAAACGTAAGTCCTATCAGACTTTGTTTTTTTGAAAATAACTTTCCCTTTTATCACCGAAAAGATTGAATGATCTTTTCCCATACCAACATTTTGTCCGGGGAAAATTTTTGTTCCCCTTTGTTTAACAATAATATTTCCAGGCACTACAAACTGACCTCCATACTTTTTGACTCCCAGACGTCTGCCCGCACTATCTCTTCCGTTCCTTGACGATCCACCTGCTTTTTTTGTTGCCATTATTTAACTTTGGTTGATGTTTTTTTCTCTTCTTTTTTTTTGCTTACTCTAGTAATTTTCTCTGCCTCAGACAAGACCTTTCCATCTTTTGACATTATTTTGTTTACTCTAATTAATGAAAATTGTTGTCTGTGACCGTTTTTTCTTCTTGAATTTTTACGTCTACGTTTTTTAAATATTAAAACAGTTCTATTTTTTGAATTTTTTAATAATTCAGCCTCTACTTTTGCACCTGAAACAACAGGGCTACCTAACTCAATATTTTTGTCATCTCCGTAAGCTAAAATCTCTTTGAACTCTATCTTACTGTTTGGCTTACCTTCTGGAAATTTTTCAATTTTCAATATTTCTCCAGCTCTGACTTTGTACTGCTTTCCACCTGTTTGTATGACTGCAAATGACATAAAAGTATTTTTTAAATTATGCTGCAATATAGTTCTAAGGTATTTTTAGTCAAGTTATATCGATTAAAAATTATCCTTTAAATCCCTTAATTTTGAAAATTCTTCCTGATTTTTCGCCCTTAAAAAAATGTTACAATTCAATTCATCTTTTATTGTAGATGGTACAGAAGGAAAACCACTTTCCAATTTTTTTTTAATATTAAGAATCTTTTTATCAAGTTCAGAATTGTTTTTATCAAATCTTTGACAAAAAATTGCATTATTTAAAGTATATTCATGTCCAAAGTATATGTTTGTCTCGGGTGGTAAAACTTTTAGCCGCGACAATGAATTAAACATATCTTCATAGCTCCCCTCAAAAATTCTTCCGCACCCCAAAGAAAATAATGTATCTCCAGTAAAAACTATTTTTTCATTAAAAAAATGAAAGCATATATGTCCAGAAGTGTGCCCAGGCACATGAATTACCTTAAATTCAAAAATACCATCCTTCCAAATTTGATTATCTTTTAAAGGAATATCAATCATAGGAATTCTATCTTTATCATTTTCAAAGGCTAGAATTTTTGCGTTAAACTTACTTTTAAGGATATTGTTACCACCAATATGATCACCATGGTGATGAGTATTAAGAATATATTTTAAATTTAAATTATTTTTATTGATATACTCTAATAATGGTCTTGACTCACCAGGATCTATTGCGCAGGTGTCTAGATTTTTTTCATTGATTAACAAATATGAAAAATTGTCAGTAAGACATTTTATTATTTTAATTTTCATTTTATTTTTCTAGTATAAAAATTCCTAATTCAGAAAACAAATTTTGAAACTTTAAATTTTTTAAATTAATCTTAATATTTCTCTGCTTGCAATAATTTTCAAAATCCTTAATTGTGCACATATGTAAGTTTGGCGTATTATACCATTCGTTAGGTAAATTTTCTGTGACTGGCATTGTGCCCTTTAAAAGCAAATGAAGTCTTACTTTCCAGTGTCCAAAATTTGGAATTGATACGATTGCTTTTTTGCCAATTCTAAGTAATTCATTCAATACATTTTCTGGATCTAAGAAAGCCTGTAAGGTTTGACTCAGTATTACAAAATCGAAAGAACTATTCGGAAATTGTTTTAAATCTTTTTCTGCATCACCCTCAATAACAGTTAAACCTTTTTCAATACATTTTTGAACATTAGATTTTGACAATTCAATTCCTCTTATATCTTTACTAATGTTTTCAGTAATATATTTCATTAATTCTCCGTTCCCACATCCCACATCTAAGATCTTGGAATTTTTTGTCACCAATTTCGCGATATTATAAAATTCTTTTTTCATTAAATTTTCTCATAAGATTTGTTTAAAAAATTCCTTACAGTTTTAAGGAAGTCTGGAACATCAAGTAAAAATGAGTCATGTCCCTTGTCAGACGTAATTTCGACAAATCCAACGTTTTTACCGATCGCATTAAGTGCTATCACTATTTCTCTGTTCTCAGATGTTGGATAAAGCCAGTCTGATGTAAAAGAAATTATAAAAAATTTTGTATCACTTTTTTCAAAAGCTTTGGAAAGATTACCTCCGAACTTCTTTGTTAAATCAAAATAATCCATCGCTCTTGTAATATATAAGTAGCTATTTGCATCAAATCTATCAACAAAAACTGAGCCCTGATACCTAAGATAGCTTTCTATTTGAAAGTCTGCGTCGAAGCTAAATTTTAAATCATCTCTTTCTTGCAGCTTTCTACCAAACTTTTCTTGAAGACCTGCTTTAGATAAATAGGTTATGTGAGCTGCCATTCTTGCAACTGCAAGCCCTTTATCTGGTTGTTTATTTTGTTCTTCATAAAATCCATCCTGCCAGTTCCTATCTGCCATTATAGATTGTCTACCAAGTTCATTGAGTGCTATATTTTGAGCTGAATGACTTGCTGTACACGCAATTGGTATAGCGGTGTGAGCTTTATTAGGGAAGTTAGATACAAACTGAAGAACTTGCATTCCTCCCATAGAGCCTCCAATAACACAGAATAATTTTTCAATTTTAAAGTGTTCTAAAAGGTTATATTGGGCATTAACCATATCATTTATTGTGATTACAGGAAAATTAGTTCCATAAGGTTTTTTTGTTTCAGGATTTATATCGCTTGGTCCAAAAGAACCCATACATCCACCTATTACATTAGCTGCAATTACAAAATATTTATCAGTATCAATGGCTTTACCAGGTCCTAGGGCATAATTCCACCAACCGTCTTTTTTTGTAATTGGATTTGTTCCTGAAGCAAACTGGTCTCCTGTTAGCGCATGAAAAACTAATATAGCATTACACTTTTTATCAGTTAATTTCCCATATGTTTCATAAGCCAATGGAAAATTACTGATTGTCTGGCCACAATCTAGTTTCAATGGTTTTTTTACCAATAAGGTTTTTATTTTATTTTTTTCACTCATAGTTTTTTGTGAATTGTGAGGAAAAAAAACTTATTTAGCGGTTTTTTTAAAGCGCTCGCAATTCAGTTAAATCAGCGCAAAATTCTTTTATAACATGTTACTATTTATGTCAATTATATCCCGTATTGGGTTAATTTTATTTAAATAACCAGTATATTATTTATATATATATATCAATATGCAAAAATTAAATTACAGAAAATTAAATGTACAAAGCTATGTGCCAGGTAAGTCAAATATTTTTAGAAGAAAAAATATAATTAAACTATCTGCAAATGAATCTGCACTTGGTCAATCACCTAAATCTAGAAAGATAATTTCAAGTATAAAGAAACTGGATAAATATCCAGATAGCAAAACAAGAACTCTACGAAGAGAAATCTCACAAAAATTCAAATGTAATTTTGATCAAATTATTTGTGGTTCAGGATCTGATGAAGTCATACAATTATTGTGCCAATTATTTTTACAGAAAAAAGATGAGGTTATTGTTCCACAGTACAGTTTTTTAATGTACAGGATTTATAGCAACATAATTGGATCAAAAGTAATTTACTCGAAGGAAGATAAATTTAAAGTTTCAGTTAGAGGAATTTTGGATAAAGTTTCGAATAAAACAAAAATTGTTTTTTTAGCTAATCCGAATAATCCGACAGGGACTTATCTAACAAAAAATGAGCTTCTTGATTTAAGAAAAAAACTAAGACAAAATATTCTTCTTGTAATTGATGATGCTTACTATGAATATATGGTAAATAAAGATTACAAATCTGGATTAGAGCTATTTAAGAACAAAAAAAATGTGTTTGTTTTAAGAACATTTTCAAAAATATATGGTTTAGCTTCACTTAGAATAGGTTGGGGTTATGGATCTAAAGAGATTGTAAAAGAACTTTTTAAAATCAAACCACCATTTAACATAAATAAAATTGCTGAAACGGCGGCTGTTGAAGCCTTAAAAGATAAATCATTTATCTTAAAATCAATCAAACATAACTTAAAATGGGCTCATAAGATTAAAAAAATTTTAGAAAATTATAAGATTAAAACTAATAAAGTTTCAGCAAATTTTCTTTTATTAGATTTTGATAATTGCAAATTTTCTGCTATTAAAATAAAAAAGGCTCTTGAAAAAAAAGGAATTCTTTTAAGAAGCTTAGAAGCATATAAAATTAAAAATAAGTTAAGATTAACAATTGGAAATACAAGAGAGAATATTCTTCTTCTTAAAACTCTAGATAAAATATTAAGAAAATGATCAATAAATTATTAATTGTAGGCTGTGGTTTGATAGGCTCATCAATATTAAAAAAAGTTTGTAAAAAAAATATTGCCAAAAAAATATTTGTTTACGAAAAATCCAAAAAAAATCAAAGAACATTAAAGAGATTTAAGCTTAAATTTGAATTAATAAAAAAGATAAATAAAAAAATATCTGAATGTGATTTTATTGTCATCTGTGCTCCTTTAAGTGAATATAAAAAAATTTTTTTAGCATGTAATAGATATTCAAAAAAAGGTGTATTAATTACTGATGTTGGTTCTGCCAAAAAAAATATAATTACCAAAATTAATAAAATTAAAAGAAAAGATATTAAATGGATCTCAAGTCATCCAATAGCAGGATCATAAGTATCGGGACCATTGAGTGGAAACGAGAATCTATTTGTTAATAAATGGTCGGTTATAATAAAACAAAAAAATTCACTAAATAAAGAAATGAAAAAAATATTGAAATTTTGGAAATTACTTGGCTCAAAAACTACATCTATGGACGCAGATCAACATGATAAGATATTTGCGATAACAAGTCATTTACCACATTTAATTGCTTATAATTTAATTTTGACAGCAACTAATTTTAAAATTTCAAATAAAGACAATGTTCTTAGATTTAGTGCCGGAGGATTAAGGGATTTTTCTAGAATTGCCGCTTCAAATGAAATCATGTGGAGAGATATATTTTTTAATAATAAATCAAATATGCTTAAGGTTATTGATCTTTTCATAAAAAATTTAAAAATATTTAAACAAGATATAAAATCAAATAAAAATAATTTAAAAATTAAATTAAAAAATTTAAAAAAAGTAAGACAAAAAATAGTTTTATTAAAACAAGACACATCAAAACCAGATTTTGGTAGAATTTAATCTAAAACTCTTTAATTAAATCTCCAATCATATTTTTATAATTTTTGATGGTATTAGAAACTTTTTTACTTATTGGTTTATTTGCCTGATCAAAACTTAATGTTCTTATTATACGTGAACTTTTGTGGTGACTCATAACATTTTCATCCCACTCTAAATCGCAAAAATTTAAAATTTTCTCAATTTGATCTTTTGGATTTTCAATCAAGGTTTCATATTTAAGATTGAAAATATTCTTAGGGAATTCTTTTTGCCAGAATTTCATTGTATCTAGATAAAGTCTATAAAATTTAGTGATATCTTTAAAATCATTTACAAACTGTGTTTTAATTGGAAAAAAATTTTTATAAATTGACCAACAATTATCCACTGGATCTCTTTTACAATTTATTATTTTAGCATTAGGGAATAATTTCAAAATTAATCCTATGTTAATAAAGTTAAGCAATTCTTTATCAGTAAAAATAGGAGAAGAGTTATTTAACTCGTCAATCAGTGCAAGGTATTGATTTTTATAATAATTCATTGTGGAAGCATCAATTTTTTCTTCGCTAATTATTTTGTTAGCAATTTCTTGCATATATGGTATCTCACCTCCACCAAATACTTTTTTATGAGAGGCGAGTATTTGCTCAATTAATGAAGAACCTGAGCGCGGCATTCCTACAATAAATATCAAACCCCTATGATCTCCAGTAGTTTTAATTTTTTTACATTTTTTGTAAAAATTAATAAAATTATTAATTCTTTTCTCGTCTTGGCTAAAATTATATTTTGTTTCTTTCTTTAGTAGATCGTTTCCTATTTTTAAATATTTAAAAGCACTTTTATAATCTTTAATATCTTCGTAAGCTTTATGAATTCCATAATAAACATGGATTTTCTCTAAATTATTCAAATCGTCGTCATTAACTTTTTTCAACATTTCAATTAAGTGTGGATCATTCTCCACGTAATTATGTACCAAGGAATATTGGCGATCAGCATCAGTCAATCTTTTATTTAATTTTAATATTTCTCTACAATATTGTTTTGAATTTTCTTTTTGATTTGTTATTCTATAAATTCCAACCAAGTTGAAGAGGGAAGGAACGGCATTATTCTGAAGACTTAAAACTTTTTTATAATATTGTATTGATTCTGCAATTTTGTAAGTTTCTCTTTTTAAGTTTCCTAAATTATTAAGAATGTGAAGATGTTTGTTGTCTATTTCCAACCCTTTCTTAAAATATTTTTCAGCTTCTGAATATTTATGTAACATATAGTAACATGTACCCATATTGTTTAAAAAATTTGGATTATTTGGATTCAAAGTTAATGCATCTTTCATTATATCGATCGACTTTTCAATTTTACCAGATTTCTGGTAGGTAAAACTTAATAGGTTAAAAAATAATTGGTGTTTTCTTTTCTTAAGTACTTTATTACATTCTTTAATAACTTCTGAAAAGTTTCCCTTAGCAAATTTCTTGTAAAGTCTATCGTATTTTTTTTTTAATTCTTCATCGGTTATTACATTCATTTTATTCCAATTACTTTCAGTTTAGCAGTCTTTTCAATCAAATTTATTGTCTTTTTTATATCCATAATGACCACTTTTTTCTTTGGACCATAAGCATGTATTAATTTTCTTTTTGATAAACATACAGCAACATGACCTTTCCAAAAAATTATAGCATTCTTTTTAATTGATTTAAATTTTTTGAAATATCTAAATTGTGGACCAGTATCCCTTGGACAATAAAGATTGTTAAATTTATAAAATACTTGAACTAATCCTGAACAATCAATTCCATCAAATTTTTTTCCACCCCACTTGTATTTTACGTTTTTGAAAATAATTATTCTATTAAATATTTTTTCTTTATAATTAATAGGAACAACATCGGATTTTTGTATCCAATAGTTATCAAATTTTAAAAAATTGTTTTTTCTCGATTTGATTTGTAATAATGAAGTAAAACCTAGTTTCATCTTAATTTTGGAACTTTTAATAGGTTTTGAAAAAACATTTGCTTTTAATGAAGATACTTTATGAGTTGGTTTATGCGTAAATTCCTTAAATTTTTTTGGTTTTATAAATCCAACATATTTGTCAAAATCTGTTTTAATTTTGTACCAATCCCTATATTTCTTTATAATTGAGAACTTTTCTCCATAGAGAATTTGAGAAGATAGTTTAGAATTTTTTTTTTTATCTTCGTATATATTTATGGATGAGTATTTACTAATCATTTATCTTTTATAGTTGCAGTTATACCTATCCAATAGATTAAAAATAGTACTGGTATTCCTAATAAAGCAGTGAGTATGAAATAGTTACTATAACCCATTACATCAACCCAAGCACCAGAATATCCCGCTATAAGTTTAGGTAAAAATAACATAATTGAACTAAACAAAGCATATTGTGTTGCAGTAAACTTTATTGATGTTAATCCAGATAAGTAAATTACAAAAGCAGCTCCAGCAAATCCACTTGATATATTGTCTGCTGTAATTACCATAATTAAATAATTAATATTTGCATCAACTGTTGCCAGCCAAGCGAATAGTAAGTTACTTAGAGATGCAATGAGAGCACCAAAAAATAGAGCTGTCATTGTACCCTTTTTAGATGCAAAATAGCCACCTAATAAACCACCTATGATAGTTGCAAAAACTCCAAAAAACTTTGAGTATGTCGCAATGTCTTTTATTGAGTAGCCTTTTTCTAAATAAAATATATTTGCCATTACACCCATTACCACATCAGCAATTCTATATAGAGAGATAAGCAGAAGAATGATCAAGGCAAATTTTCCGTATTTTTTAATGAAATTTGTTATTGGCGCAATATAACTTTCAGCTATCATTTTTTTCTCAATTATTTTAAGTTTTGTCATTAGGACCAACAAAATACCTGAGACTAAAAAACATAAAGATAACTTTAAAGAAGTAAGAAAAAAAATTAATAAATTATTTTCTTTGACAGTGAAACTTACATTTGAGTAAAGATAAATAAATACTGCGATAGCGAACAATATAGATAAAAAGAAAATCAAGTGGTTATTTGTTTTTTTAAAAATATTTTTTTTTATCTTTGGCTCATTAGAAGTAAGATTGGCAAATATGCCAAACATCATAAATAAAGCCATTATACAATAAACTTTTTGCCATACATTTTGGTCATAGTTTTCTGAACCAAAATATGAAGCTAACCATAAACTTCCAGCCCCGCTTACCAGCATTCCAAGCCTATATCCCGCAATATACATTGATGATAAATACCCTTGTTTACTTTGAGAAACTGACTCTATTCTGAAAGCATCAATTATGATATCTTGAGATGCACTAAAGAATGCCAAAAGAACAATAAAAATTGCTGTAGCATAAAGATTTTTTTGGGGATCAGTAAATGACGTGAGTATTAAAGATAAAATAATTAGAAGCTGAGTTAATAAAAGCCAACTTCGTCTATGTCCAAATTTCTTAAATATCGGTAAACTAAATTTATCTATTATTGGAGACCAAAGATACTTAAAGGCGTATGCGAAACCTGCCCAACTAAATAGGGTTATTGTACTTCTTTCTACACCAGCTTTAGATAACCAAACTGATAAAGTCGAAAATACTAGTAATATTGGTAAGCCAGAGGAAAAACCAAACAAAAGCATCTTTAATGACTTTTCTTTAAAGAAGTAATAAAAATTATTATTCAATTAGTTTCTCCAAAATGAGGGTAAAAAAATTACTAAAATCGCAAAAATTTCTAAACGACCCAAAATCATTCCAGCAGATAAAATCCATTTTGATGCGACCGGCAAATTCGCATAATTACTATTTGGTCCAATCTCATTTCCTAATCCAGGTCCAACGTTTGATATTGAGGAAGCAGCTCCAGAAATTGCTGTAATAAAGTTTAACCCTGAGAGTGTTAAAAGAGCAGAGATTATAAAGAAAATAATAATGTAAAGATAAATAAAAGATATAATTGAAGCGATTAATTTATCTTGGACTATATCATTATTATATTTCAAATTGATAATTGCTCTTGGGTAAATTATTTTTAACAGTTGATTTTTTAAAAAAAAATAGAGCATGTGCACTCTAAATACTTTTATTCCACAAGTGGTTGATCCTGCACAACCACCAATAAACATAAGTAATAAAAAAAATATTAAAGGAAAATTTCCCCATTGATCAAATTCTTTAGTGACATAACCAGTTCCTGTTAATATTGAGACTACATTGAAGATAATCGCTCTTAATTGAATTTCAAAAATACTTTTATTAACGATTGCTAAATAAATAAAAAGTATAAGAATTGAAAAAAATATTAACTTGAAGAATAATTTTATTTGTTCATCTTTAAATATTATTTTTTTATTACCAGATAAAAACTTGATATATGAAATAAATGGAATACTACCTAAAATTATAAAGACTATAGACACATACTCAATTTTGGCATTTTCAAAAAATCCTATTGACTGGTTGTAATTAGAGAAACCTCCTGTAGCAATAGTGGTCATAGAGTGAGTTAAGCTGTCAAAAAAATTCATTCCACAAATTTTGTAAAAAAATGCACAAAACAAAGTTAATGAAAAATAGATCAGAACTAATCTTAGAGAAATTTGTTTTGTTTTGGGAAGTATTTTTTCTGAACTATCTCCACTCGAAATTTTCAAGAGCTGCATACCACCAATGTTCATTATAGGCATTAAAGTAATTGCCATTACAATTATTCCAATTCCACCTAACCATTGGAGTATTGCCCTCCAGCTTAAAATTGCCTTAGGAGTGTCTGATAAATTGTTGATAATTGTAGCACCAGTAGTCGTAATTCCAGACATACTTTCAAAGAAAGCATCAGTTAGAGATAGATTCAAGTCTGAGAATATAAATGGAATAGATCCAAATATTGCAACTCCTATCCATGACAATGCGGTTAGTAGAAAGGCCTGCTGGGTATTTAAGCTTCTGTTATGATCAATATTAGCTAAAAAAAATAAAGCACCAAAAGTAATTGTAATTATTGAAGATATTATAAAGGTAGAATTAAACTCATTATAAATTAATTGTATAGTAATAGGAACTAACATTGAAAAACCTAATACAATCAACAATACGCCTAAAGTAAAAAAAACTGTTTTATAATTGGACATTTAATTTGAACATTATTTTATGGAAAATAAATTTCAACATTATATGAATTTAAATATAAGCTAATTATACAATAAATTCGTTTTTTGATGAAAGAAATTAATAAACAAGACATTGAAAAATCAAACTCATGGCCAATCGTTGAGGCAAAAAAAATTTTAAAAGAGAGAAAGTCTTTTATTGAAAAAAAAGGAAAGATAGTTCTTCAAACAGGTTATGGTCCATCTGGGTTACCCCATATAGGAACTTTTGGAGAGGTAGCACGTACATCAATGGTAGTAAATGCATTAAATTTATTAACAGACCTACCTAAAGAAATTATCACATTCTCTGATGATATGGATGGTCTTAGAAAAGTTCCAGACAATGTACCTAATAAAAAAATTTTAACTGACAATCTTCATAAACCATTGACTGTTGTTCCAGATCCTTTTCAAAAGTTTGGAAGCTTCGGAGAACATAATAATGAAATGTTAAAAAAGTTTTTAGATCAATTCAATTTTAAGTATAATTTTTTAAGCTCAACAAAGTTATATAAAAGTGGTTTCTTTAATGAGCCACTTAAAAAAATCCTAGAAAATTATGATGGGATAATGAACATCATAATTCCAACTCTTGGTAAAGAAAGGCAAAAAACCTACAGTCCTTTTTTACCGATATGTCCAAAAACTGGTCAAGTTTTGGAAATTCCAGTTTTGGAAATAGATAAATCAAAATCTTGTATTACGTTCGACAATAAAGGAGAGAAAATTAATGTCAGTATTCTTGATGGTAAATGCAAACTTCAATGGAAAGTAGATTGGGCAATGCGTTGGTATACTTTAGATGTTGATTTTGAGATGTATGGAAAAGACTTAATTGAAAGTGCAATCCTATCAACAAAAATTGTGAAACTTTTAGGTAAAAAAAATCCATCTGGTTTTGCTTATGAATTATTTCTAGATGAAAAAGGAGAGAAAATTTCAAAGTCAAAAGGTAATGGTGTTACAATTGAGGAATGGTTAAAATATGCTTCTCCAGAAAGTCTATCCTTATTTATGTTTCAAAATCCAAAACGAGCAAAAAAACTTTATAAAGAAATTGTGCCGAAAGCGGTCGATGAATATTTAGATTGTATAGAAAAAAGTAAAAATCAGTCAAATAAAGAAATTTTATTGAATCCAGTTTGGCATGTTCATAATGGAAATATTCCTGATGAAAAAAAAATTATGAGCTATTCAATGTTATTAAATTTGGTCGAAACAAGTAATGCTAATTCAAAAGATGTTTTATGGAAATTTGTTGAAAGGTATGCGAAAGACCTAAATAAAAAAGATTATCCAATATTTGATAAATTAATTGAATACTCACTAACATATTTTAACGATATTGCAAAAAGTAATAAAAAATACAAAAATCCAAACAATGAGGAGAAAAAAGCGTTACTAAATCTAATTAAGATGTTAGAAAATTCTCCAGATAACCTTGATCCAGAAGATATTCAAACAAATATTTATACTGTTGGAAAAGAAAATGGTTATAAAGAAAATTTAAGAGACTGGTTCAAATTAATATACGAAGTAGTCTTCGGAGTTGAAAATGGACCTAGGTTAGGTTTTTTTATAAGCTTCTTTGGTGTAAAAAATACTATTAAATTAATAAAAGAAAAAATTAATTAATGTTTTCAAAAATAAGACCTTTTATTTTTAAGCTAGATCCTGAATTAGCGCATGATCTTGCAATAAAAGCACTTAAAACAAATTTAATTGTTAAAGATTATAAAAAGAATGAATTAATTTTAAAAACTAAATTATTTGGAAGAGAAATTCCGAATCCAATTGGTATAGCTGCTGGATTTGATAAAAATGCAGAAGTTTACAATCCATTATTTAAACTTGGTTTTGGTTTTGTTGAAGTTGGCACTGTTACTCCTTTAAGTCAGTACGGTAATCCAAAACCTCGAGTTTTTAGATTAGAGGAAGATTGTGCTCTAATAAATCGACTAGGATTTAATAATAACGGGGCTGATGATGCAAGATCGAGAATAATTAAAAAAAAACCTATAGGGATGCTCGGAGTAAACATAGGACCCAATTGGAACTCAGAAAATAAAATTGAAGATTATTTAAATTGTTTAAGGAAGTTTCATGATATTGCTGATTATATTACAATAAATATTTCATCACCAAATACGGAGAATTTAAGAGATTTTCATAACAATGAAGAATTAAAAAATTTATTGGAAAGTATTCATAACGAAAGAGAAAAATTGAAAAATGATATTCCGATAGCTATTAAAATATCACCTGATATTAATCAAAAAAAAGTTGAGGAAATTTGCAGAACAATTCTGGATTATGGTATTAAAGCCGTAATTGTCTCTAACACCACAGATGGTAATCGTGATAGTTTGAAAAACCACAAGAAATTTCAAAAAGGAGGTCTTTCAGGAAAACCTTTGAATGAAATATCTAATAAATTGATAAACAATTTTTATAAAATATTAAATAATAAGATAGATATAGTTGGTGTAGGAGGAGTGGACTCTGGTGAGACGGCTTATCAAAAGTTTATGCATGGTGCAAAGTTTGTGCAACTTTATACAGGTATGGTTTTTCATGGTCCAAAAATTGTTAACAAGATTTCAGAAGAGTTAAATAATATTCTTGAAACTAATAATGTAAAAAAATTAAGCGATATTATTGGAAAAATTTAAAATATCGACTTGACTGACAACTAAAGTACATTTATACCACGTTAACTATCATGACAAAGAAATGTGAACTTACTGGCAAAAGACCTTTAAAGGGTCACAAAGTTAGCCACGCAAATAATAAAGTTAAAAGAAGATTTTTACCTGGTATTAAAAAAGTAAATTTTAAGAGCGATATTTTGAATAAAAGCCTAAGATTAAATGTCTCAAATTCTGCAATGAGATCAATTGATAAAAAAGGTAGTTTTGATCAATTTATGAAAGAGGTTAAATCAAAATACCTATCAGATAGACTTAAAAAAGTTAAAAAAAGTATTCTGCAAAAATCTGCATAATGAATAAAGTTTTTCTTACCCTCTCTTTCTTAATGGGTTTGGTGGTTTTAGCTTCAAACTACTTAGTTCAATTTCCAATAAAATATTACGGTTTAGAGCAATTACTAACATATGGCGCTTTTAGTTATCCTATAGCCTTTTTAATTACAGATTTAGCAAATAGATCATATGGAAAGATTGCGGCGAGAAAAATTGTATATTTTGGATTTATAATTGGAATTAGTTTTACGTTATTTTTCTCAACTAATTTTGATGATTTAATATCAGTTAGAATTGCAATTGGATCAGGATCAGCATTTTTAGTTGCTCAACTTTTGGATGTTCAAGTATTTGATAAGTTAAGAAAAAAACGATGGTTCATTGCTCCATTAACCTCATCTCTTATAGGATCCACAGTTGATACCTTCTTATTCTTTTCAATTTCTTTTTATTCAACTGGTGTTCCTTGGGTTACTTTATCTTTAGGTGATCTAGCGGTAAAAATATTTGTTGCACTAGTAATGTTAATACCTTTTAGATTATTATTAGGCACTCTAAAGCCAGTTCAAAATTAATATAAAAATTTATAAGATAAAATTTTGTAGACCAATTTAGCTGCTAGAAAATTATATGAATTAAAACCCTTAATAGGTGAAAGTTCATTTAAGTCTGCACCAACAATATTTGAATTTTTTGCAGCAATTTTAAGAATACTCAATGTTTCATCCCAAAACAATCCACCAGGCTCAGGTGTACCAGTTGCCGGCATAATGCCCGAGTCTAATCCATCAACATCAAAAGTAATATAAACATTTTTATTATTTATTAATCGTTTAAATTTATTTAAATCCCATTTACTTTTATCTTTTGCCCAAAAGATTTTTATTCTTTTTGAATTTCTTTTTAAAAATGGAATTTCTTCTTTAGATATATTTCTTATACCAAATGAAATAACAGAAACATTTGGATAATCTAAACATCTTCGAATTGCAGATGCATGTGAAAATTTTTCTCCATTATAACTGTCTCGTAAATCTGCATGAGCATCAAAGTGCAAAAGACAAATATTTTTGAACTTTTTAGTAAAAGGAGCTATACATCCAGGCGTTATTGAATGCTCTCCTCCCAAGGTCATAGGGAATAATTTTTTTTCCAATATGCCTTGATTAATTTTTGACATTACACTGAGAGCTTTTTTAACATTTTTTTCTATTTTAAAAGGTTTTAAAGTTTTAATTCCAATTTTCTTGAAAGGTTCACAATTTAATTCTTCATCATAAAGCTCAACTTGATGGGAGGCTTTAATAATTTCTTTTGGTCCATTTCTGGTACCTCCTCCATAGCTCACAGTTTTTTCTAGACCAAACGGAACAACAATTACTTTTTCTTTAAAATTAAATTTATTATCGACACCTAAAAAACCATTTTTGTTTGAAAGATATTTCACTTCGGGATCCTATTCTATCAAGAAAATATTTTTGAAAAATTTTTTCTTTCTCTCTTTTTCCATTCACCTTTATGATAAGCATCACTAGCAATTAAAGGCAGTACACTTGTTGCTTCAGCAAAAACCATCTGTTCTTTTGTTATATCTACTTTTCCCCAAGAACTAGCCTCTTTAAGAGTAGAACTACTACATGCCCCGTCCCTTGAGTCTGCAACAGTTATTTGAATTGCATATTTGTGCATATCCACTTCTTTACCTAATAATTCAGCACAAATAACTGTGTCTTGAATGAAATTTTTTGGGACACCACCGCCAATCATAAATAGACCAGAATTTTTTGATTTAATTTTAATTTCTGTCAATTCTCTAAATTCTCTAATTGAGTCTATAATGATGTGTTTATTTGGATTTTTTTCTTGATGCATAACTAATCCAAATCCAGCACTAGAGTCAGTAAAAGCAGGGCAAAAAATAGGAACGTTATTATCAAAAGCTGTTTCTATTAATGAACCTTTTTTTTTTGAATTATCTTTTAAATATCTTCCCATTTCATATATAAATTCTCTAGAGGTGTATGTCTTTGGGGGTAATTTATCAGCTATTTCACATATAATTTTATCGCACATTTGCAATTCATCCTCATCAATATAAGTATCGTAAATCCTATCAATATAATTTTTTCTAAGTTCACTATCATCTTGAAATTGTGAACCTTGATAGTGTTTAAAACCCAAACCCTCAAAAAAATCCATGTCAACAATAGATGCGCCAGTAGCAACGATTGCATCTACCATGTTGTATTTAACCATATCTTTATAGATATTCATGCATCCAGCAGCAGATGTTGATCCTGCAAGTGTCAAAAAAATTGTGCAATTTTTATCTTTTAACATTTCGTTAAAAATACTTGCAGCATTTCCTGTCTCTCTGGAGACAAAAGACATTTTTTGCATCGACGATATAATATCTCGAGAGTCAAAAGAAGTTATGTCAATGTGCTCTACAGGTTTGTTAAGAAAATTTTTTTTTGTATTGTGGCCTAAATTTTTCTTTTCTGACATTTATGCGACTAGAGATCCTTTATTTTTATCTCTATCGTACATAGTCATTATTGGTTCATCCTCAACTTCATAAATCTCGTTAGAATAAAAGCCGTTAAATTGAGTTCTAAAAGTTAATCCATACGCACCTAGTTGACCAAGTTCTATGTAATCATTCTCCTTTACATTATTAGGTAAAATAAAAGGTCCTTTCATATAATCAAGACTATCACAAGTTGGTCCATAAAAATCAAAAGCAGTCATTTTTTTTGAAATCATTCTTCCATTTGTAATAATCCTTGAGGGGTAAACTATGTTTGGAACTCCACCATCAAATAAAGTTCCGTAAGTTCCATCATTTATATAAAGCTTTTGTTTTTTCCTTAAATTCACTTTTACTATCGTTGACCCTGACTCTGCGACCAACGCTCTTCCTGGTTCACAAATAATTTCGGGCATTTTATTTAACTTCAATTTTTCAAGAGCTGTTTTAATCTCATTAAAATAACTATCCAGTGAAGTTGGAATTAGATCTGGGTAGATAGTTGGAAATCCTCCTCCAATATTTATTACATCTGGAATAATTTTTGTTTTTTTAATTATATTTCCAATTTCAGAAATACCCTTTGCATATGAAATAGGATGCATGCATTGCGAACCAACATGAAAACTTAAACCAATTTTTTTTGCATATTGTTTAGTTAATCTTAATAACCCGATTGCTTCAGAACTTAATGCACCAAATTTTTTTGATAAATCAATCTCAGCATGTTCATTGGAAACAGCCACTCTTACATATAATTCGAGATCCTTAGCTTGTTCTGTAGATTCAATAATTTTAATTAATTCTTCTTTTGTATCTAATGAAAAACTTTTAACATTATATTGAAAATACGCCTCTCTAATACTTTCTCTACTTTTTACAGTATGCATATAAGAACACTCTAAATCTTTGTTGATCTTTTTAATCATCCCTATCTCTTTTATTGAAGCAACATCAAAATTCTTTATTCCTGATTCTATAAGAGTTTTGACTATAAAAGGATGTGGATTAGTTTTAACCGCATATAGGATTTTGCCTGGGAAATTTTGTAAAAAAACTTTGGTAGCTTTTTTTATAGAGTTTTTTCTGATGCAGTAAACTGGATCAGAAGGTTTGATTACATTAATTAATTCATCAACCGTTTTAAATTTTTTCATTTTTTTAGCTCCGTAAAAAAAAATTTAACAAAAAAAATCTGCATAACAGTTATGCAAATTTCATTAAATTGAGCATTTAAGGGTTTTTTTACCTAGTGTAAAGAAAATAATTGATAAAAGTTGATGTCCACAAAGCCTCTTGAAATTTTTAAAATAAACTCCATATAGATCCTAATGAACGTCCAAAACGTAAAAAATATAAGCCAATTTGAAGATAAATCTCTTCTAATTGTAGATGACGATAATCCTTTCAGAGAGCGCTTAGCTAGAGCTATGGAAAAGAAGGGATTTAAAGTTTCACAAGCTGAAGGTGTAAAAAAAGGAATTGATGCTGTTAAAACAAATAAACCTGCATTTGCTGTAGTGGACTTAAGGCTTGGTGATGGTAACGGATTGGAAGTTGTAAAAGAAATTCAAAATTCTAATGCAGATAGTAGAATTGTGATGTTAACAGGCTATGGGAATATTCCAACAGCTGTTGCAGCAATCAAACAAGGTGCAATCGATTATCTTGCAAAACCTGCTGATGCTGACGACGTTGAAAAAGCACTTTTAGCAGATCCAAATAGAAAAGCTGATCCCCCAGATAACCCTATGTCTGCAGATAGAGTTAAGTGGGAACATATCCACAGAGTATTTGAATTATGTAATAGAAATGTTTCTGAAACAGCTAGAAGACTAAAAATGCATCGTAGAACTCTTCAGAGAATTTTATCAAAAAGATCGCCTAGATAAACTTTTTAAAAAAATCGACTTTTGTAGAAATTATAACTAAAAGAAATATTTTAAATAATTCCGCTAATAAAAAAGGTTTTGCTCCTAGATCAAAAATTGGTTTATCCCAACCAATTAAAATTCCTAACCAAAGAAGTCCCAATACATAAATTGGTAAAACTGAGAAAAAAATCTTAATAAAATTTAAAAGATAGTTTTTATTAAAATTAAATTTTCCAGCCAAATAAACCGCTATTATAAAACCTAAAAGATATCCCATCGTTGGACCTGTAAAATAAATCATGCCAACACCTTTTTCTGGAGAATTAGAAAAAACTGGTATTCCAACAATGCCCTCAATTAAATAAAGTGCAACTGTAGCTAAACCTAATTTATAACCAAAACACATTCCCAAAAATATTACAACGAATGTCTGCATTGTCATTGGAACTGGGTAAAACGGTATTTTTAATTTTGCTGAAATCGTTAACAAAATTGTTCCTAAAAAAACAATAATAGCGTTTTTAATTATTTTGTTATTTTGAATCAGCTTAACGGTTTCCATAATTTAATAATATATTAATTTAAGTTTTTAATCTAGTTATTTGTTAAATTCACAAAAACGTCCTCTAAATCTGGGTCCTCAGATTTAATATCTTTAATTACTATTCCTTGATTTTCTAATAACTTGATTATTTTTTGTATGTTAAATTCTTGTTTATTATATTCTATCTTAAATTCTGAATCTGTGTTAATTAAAATTTTATAATTTTTATCATTAATATCGTCTAAAACTATTCTCTTATTAATTTCAAATTTAATAGTTTTTGTTTGAATTTTATTTAACATATTTTCAGTTGTATCTAACGCTATAAGATTACCTTTGTGAATTATACCGACTCTGTCGCACAATTCTTCAGCTTCTTGGAGATAGTGTGTAGTCAGAATAATTGTTACTCCAAGTTTTCTAAGGGATCTAATATTTTCCCACAAATTTTTTCTAAGTTCGACATCGACACCTGCAGTTGGTTCATCTAGTATAATTATTGGTGGTTTATGAACTAAGGCTTTCGCTATCAACAGTCTTCTCTTCATACCACCTGATAAATTTCTTGTATAACTATTTGATTTATCTTTTAAAGCGACTAGATCAAGTATGGTATCTGTTATCCTATCTTTTTTTTTAACTCCAAATAAACCAGCTTGAAGATCTAATAGTTTTTTTGGAGTAAAGAAAGGGTCAACGTTTATTTCTTGAGGAACAATTCCTAGCGAAACTCTAACTTGGCGTGGATTTTTATCTAAATCAAATCCCCAGACAATTACTTCACCTGAGGTTTTATCTGTAACACCTGCAAGAATATTTATAAAAGTACTTTTTCCCGCTCCATTTGGACCAAGAAGTCCTAAAATTTCTCCTTCATTCACCTCTAAGTTTAAATCTTTAAGTGCATGGATATTCTTTCGATAAATTTTATTTAATTTTTTAACAGAAAGTACGTTTTTTTTACTCATTTAGATTTATAGGCTTATAACATTAAGGTAAATTAATATTAATTTAATAAATGGCTGAATTAAATAAAAAAAAACATTTTTATCTTATTGATGGTTCTGGGTATATTTTTCGAGCATATTATGCTCTTCCTCCTTTATCCAGAAAGTCAGATGGGTTACCAACAGGAGCTGTTGCAGGATTTTGCAATATGCTTTTTAAGTTGTTAGAGGATGCAAAATCAAAAGAAAATAAAGAGAAACCAACTCACTTCGTGGTTATTTTTGACTCTGCAAGAAAAAATTTTAGAAATGATATTTATGAGGACTATAAAGCGAATAGATCAGACGCACCTGATGATTTAATACCTCAGTTTGAATATATTAGAAAATCTGTAGAGGCTTTTAATATTCCTGCTGTTGAAATGATTAACTATGAGGCCGACGATTTAATTGCAACTTATTCAAAACAAATTACTAAACTTGGTTCTGATGTAACAATTGTTTCATCAGATAAAGATTTAATGCAGCTTCATGACAAAAAAGTAAGAATTTACGATCCAATGAAAAATAAATTTATTAAGAAAGAGGATGTAATTGCTAAATTTGGAGTTACTTCAGATAAGGTTATTGATGTTCAATCTTTAGCTGGTGATTCAAGTGATAACGTGCCAGGTGTTCCTGGCATTGGAGTGAAAACAGCAGCAGAATTAATAAATAAATTCGGAAGTCTAGAAGAACTTCTCAAAAATGCTGAAACAATAAAGCAAAATAAAAGACGAGAAACGATTATTGAAAACAAAGATAAAGCTTTAATAAGTAAAAAATTAGTGACTTTAAAAAATGATGTACCTGTCAAACATAAATTAGATGATTTTTTATTAAAAGAAATTGATAAAAAAAAACTCTTCAATTTTTTAAGGGATATGGAGTTTAATAGACTGCTAAGTTCAGCGATTTCAACATATGGAGAAATTGATTTTGAAAACGAAAATAAAGAACAATCGCAAAAGACAAAAGAAAATCTATCTAAATCAAATTATAATTTGATAAAGAGCGAGGAGGAATTAAAAAAATTAATATACAAAATAGAGGAAGTCGGAGAACTTGCTATTGACACAGAAACAAACTCTCTCAACCCGCATCTTGCCAAATTAGTTGGTATATCTATATCTTTTAAAATAGGTGAAGCTTATTACGTTCCTTTAAATCATTCTAATGGGAAAAATTTGGATGAAAAAAATATACTTAAAATTTTAAAGCCATTATTAGAAGATAAAACCATTAAAAAAATTGGTCAAAATATAAAATTTGATTACATAATTTTTTATCATAGAGGCATAGAAATGAAATTTTTGGAAGACACAATGTTGATGTCTTACGTTCTAGATGCTGGAAAAAACAAACATAACATGGACGAATTATCAAAAATACATTTAGATCATCAAACAATATCTTATAAAGACTTAGTTGGAACTGGAAAAAAACAAATTACCTTTGATGATGTAGATATTGATCAAGCAAAAGATTATGCTGCTGAGGATGCTGATGTTACCTATAGGTTATATAAGAAATTTTTAAAAGATATCAAAGAAGAAAAATTAAGGAATATTTATGAGTCTTTTGAAAAACCAATGATTGAAATTTTGGCTAAAATGGAAATAAGTGGAATAAAATTGGATAAAGATTTCTTATTAAAACTTTCAAAAAAATTTGAAAAAAAAATAGCTGAATTAGAAAAAGACATTTTCAAAATATCTAAAAAGAAATTTAAAATCGGTTCAACCAAACAGCTTGGTGAAATAATGTATAATGATTTAAAAATTTCAGCATTAAAAAAAACAAAAAAAGGAAGCTTTGCTACAAGTGCTAGTGTTTTAGAAGATCTGGCATTCAAAGGGCATGAATTACCAAAGTTAGTCTTAGAGTGGAGGCAAATTTCAAAGCTCCAAAACACATATTCAGACTCACTTCCAGAATATATTAATCCTGTTTCAAAAAGAGTTCACACATCTTTTTTGCTGGCAGCTACGACTACTGGAAGGTTAGCATCAAGTGATCCAAATTTACAAAATATTCCAATTAAGTCTGAAGATGGAAAAGAAATAAGAAAAGCCTTCATTTCAGAAAAAGGAACTTCACTTTTATCTGCTGATTATAATCAAATTGAAATGAGAATACTTTCTGATTTAGCAGATGTGAAAGAATTAAAAAAAGCTTTTAATAACAATGAAGATATTCATTCTTTGACAGCCAGCCAAATTTTTAACGTAGAAATAAATAAAGTCACAAAAGAGATGAGACGAAAAGCAAAGGCAATTAATTTTGGTATTATCTATGGTATTTCACAATATGGATTAGCAAAACAAATTTCTGTTTCAACAGCTGATGCTGAAATTTTTCTAAAGGCGTATTTTAAGAAATTCCCTGAGATAAAAGACTACATGTCGTCCACAATAAAACATTGTAGAAGGAGTGGATTTGTTAACAATATTTTTGGCAGAAAAACACACATTTTAGGCATCAATGATAAGAATTTTAATATTAGAAACTTTCAAGAAAGGGCAGCGATTAATGCACCGATACAAGGGTCAGCATCGGAATTAATGCGAATTGCGATGATAAGAATTTTTAATAAACTTAATGATGATACAAAATTTAAAACAAAATTATTGTTGCAAATTCACGATGAACTAATATTTGAAATACCTAATAACGAACTAGACAGAATCAAAAAACTAATTAAAACAGAAATGACCAGTGTTAAATCAAGTGAGCATCACACTTTCTCTATACCTATTCTAGTAGATGTAAATATTGGGGATAATTGGGGTATGTTGCATTAAATATTAGTGTATTGTCTAAATTGGGACAATTTAGTATTTTTATATTAGGCTATGACACAAACAATTGCACTAATAGATGATGACAGAAATATTCTTACCAGCTTAAGTATTGCCTTAGAAAAGGAAGGTTTTAAAGTCCAAACTTATTTAGATGGAGAGAGTGCACTCATAGGATTGACAAGAACACCTCCAGACTTAGCAGTCGTAGATATTAAAATGCCTAAAATGGATGGGGAGGAGTTACTAAAAAAATTAAGAAAAAAAAGTTCATTGCCAGTAATTTTTTTAACTTCAAAAGATGAGGAAGTAGATGAACTTTTGGGTTTAAAGTTAGGAGCAGACGATTTTGTAAAAAAATCTGGTGGTTTTTCGATAAAAGTTTTAGTTGAGAGAATTAGAGTTCAACTGAGAAAGAAAAATATCAGTGTAGATGACAGTAAAAATATAATTACTCATGGTAAACTGAAATTAGACCCCTCACAACTTGAATGTGAATGGGATGGCAAACAGTTACCAGATAAGTTAACAACAACAGAATTTTTAATTGTTCAGGAACTAGCTAAAAGGCCAGGGATAATTAAGGAAAGAGCACAGCTAATGGATATTGCTTATAGAGAAGATACTGATATCGAGGATAGAACTATTGATAGTCACGTTAAAAGAATTAGAAAAAAATTTAAAAAAATTGACTCGAGTTTTTCCGCAATAGAAACAAGGTATGGAAGTGGCTATAGGTGGAATGTTAATTAATGTTTTCTTCACTCATCAAAAACCTCTCTATTCTTAAAAAATTTTTATTCATCAATCTTTTAATTTTTATATTTATTGGTACATTAACCATAATCTACCTTAATTACGTTCAACCAAACTTAATTAAAAAAAAAACATCTCTCCAAATCGAAGTTATAAATAATACAATTAATAATCTTAATAGACTAAATATTGAATTTGAAAAAAATGAGGTAAAAAAATTTTTATTGTCGACAAGATTTTTATTTCAAAATCTTGATAGGGTTGTTTTTTTTAATGAGTCATTCGAGATTTTAGCAGACACAGATACACTCGATCTTGACCCGAGATCCTTTTCATCAAGAATTGAAATAGTTGAATTTGATTTACAAAATAACCAAGATGATAAAGAAAAATCTACAGATGAATTAATTAATTCAGAAAAAAAGAAAGAATTTGAAGAAACGCTTCAGGAATATTCAATATCTGATGATTATGGTAAGCCTGTTACTTTTACAAAAGAAACTTATAATAAATTTAAATTATCAACGATTAAAAATGTTTTGATTGATGATGAAAATGTTGGGTATATTCTGATATCTCAAAACGCCAATGATGTTAAAACAGCAATCAATGAAAGAAAAACATTTGTAATTCGTACTGCAATATTAATCGCAGTTGTAATCTTTATTTTTTCATTAGTGTTAAATAGATATTTTTTAAAACCAATTAAAAATCTTGTTAATTACACTGAAAATATAAAAGAAAAGAGTAAAAAGAAAATAGACATTAAAAGTTTAATAAAACGAAATGATGAACTGGGAACTTTGTCATTATCTCTAGATGAAATGACAAATGAATTACAAAAACGAGTAAATACAGCTGAAAACTTCTCCACAGATTTAGTTCATGAAATTAGAAATCCTTTAGCTTCACTTAAAAGTGCATCTGAATTATTAGAAGTTACTAATAGCAACCCTGAAAAGGAAAAATTAACAAAAATTTTGACTCATGATGTAGAGAGAATTGAAAGATTAATAACTGATTATTCCCAGATGCTAAAAGATGAAGTCGCGATCACAAGGGAAAGCATGAAAATTTTAGACTTAAAAAAAATTGCTGACTCAGTTGTTGATGACTTTAATGCCATATACAATTCAAAACGGGGCATTAATATAGATTTACAGTTTAAAAATTCTGGCGAAAAATTTAATATTAAAGGTATTGAAAATAGGATTGAACAAGTTTTAGCAAACCTTCTCGAAAATTCTATTTCATTTAGCAAAGATAATCAGAATATTGTAGTCAAACTCTCTCAGAAAAAAGATGGAAAAATTTCTCTTAGTGTTATTGATGAAGGAATTGGGTTTAAAGAAAAAAATACGGATAAGATTTTTAAAAGATTTTATAGCAACAGACCGGATAAATTTGGTGAACACTCTGGATTAGGATTGAATATTGTTAAAAATCTAGTTGATCTTCATGGAGGTCAAGTAATCGCATCTAATAATGTTAATAAAAAGGGAGCAAAAGTAGAAATTATTTTTCCAAAATTAAATTGATATATTGAATAAATTATCCTTTAATGTAAAAGATTTGCAAAAATGAGTGATTATAAAGTAAAAGATTTAAACCTAGCTGAGTTCGGTAGAAAAGAAATCTCTCTTGCGGAGACTGAAATGCCTGGACTTATGGCATTAAGAAAAGAATACAAAGGAAAGTCTCCTTTAAAAGGAGCTAGAATTTTAGGTTGTCTGCACATGACAATTCAAACCGCTGTGCTTATTGAGACATTGGTAGCTCTTGGTGCAGAGTGTAGATGGTCATCATGCAATATTTTTTCAACACAAGATCATGCGGCGGCAGCGATAGCAAAAGCTGGAATACCTGTTTTTGCTTGGAAAGGTGAAACAGAGGAAGAGTATTGGTGGTGCGTAAAACAAACAATCGAAGGTAAAAAAGATTGGAAGCCAAACATGATTTTAGATGATGGTGGTGATTTAACAGCACTAATGCATAAAGATTATAAACATTTAATGAAAGATGTTAAAGGTCTGTCAGAGGAGACAACAACAGGTGTTTTAGCATTAAAAAAGATGGAGAGCGAAGGGACATTATTAGTGCCGGCCATAAATGTTAATGACTCAGTGACAAAATCAAAATTTGATAATTTATATGGGTGTAGGGAAAGTTTAGTCGACGGAATTAAAAGAGCTACAGATGTGATGATGTCAGGTAAAGTGGCAATTGTTGCAGGATTTGGTGATGTGGGCAAAGGTAGTGCAGCATCATTGAGGCAATCTGGAGCAAGAGTTATGATCACTGAAACTGATCCAATATGCGCCTTACAAGCAGCGATGGAAGGTTATGAAGTAGTCTTAATGGATGAAATGATTAAAGAGGCAGACATAGTGGTAACCGCGACTGGCAATAAAGATATTATAACAGCAGATCACATGAGAGATATGAAGGATAGAGCGATACTATGTAACATTGGACACTTTGATAATGAAATTCAGGTTGAAGCACTAAAAAATTATAAATGGGATGAAATTAAACCACAAGTGCACGAAATAGAATTACCAAGCAAAAAAAGGATTATTCTTTTAGCTGAAGGCAGACTTGTTAATCTTGGATGTGCAACAGGTCACCCAAGTTTTGTAATGAGTGCATCATTTACAAATCAAGTAACTGCTCAAATAGAACTTTGGAATAATTCTTCTAAATATGAAAAAAAGGTTTATGTTTTACCAAAACATCTTGATGAAAAAGTAGCTATGTTACACTTAGATAAAGTGGGCGCAAAGTTAACAAAACTGTCAAAAGAACAGGCTGATTACATAAGCGTAAAACAAGAAGGACCATATAAGCCAGATGCTTACCGCTACTAATCGTAGCAACATTAAAATTTCTAGAGAAATTGAGTTAAAAAGATTTTCTGAGAAAACTTCTAAATTTATTAAAAAATTTAAAACAATTTTTTTATACGGTGAACTTGGAGTCGGTAAAACTACATTTGTTAAATATTTAATCAACAATTTACAAAAAAGGGAAAAAA
This sequence comes from uncultured Pelagibacteraceae bacterium, assembly GCA_902584225.1. Lineage (GTDB taxonomy): Bacteria > Pseudomonadota > Alphaproteobacteria > Pelagibacterales > Pelagibacteraceae > Pelagibacter. Next base: position 2,293 of record CACHYX010000002.1, on the reverse strand, counting down.
CCAAGATTACAGAAATACCTAGCCCAACATTTAATATAGTTTATGAGTATCGTATCAAAAAAAAAAGAATACAGCATTTTGACTTGTATAGATTAAAAAAAAAGAAAGAATGTCTAAATATAGGTCTTTTCGAGGATGACGATGTGATTTCAATTATTGAATGGCCAGAAAAAGTTCACTTTAAACCAAAAAAAAGGATAGAAATTTATTTTAAATATTTTGATAATTATAATTCGAGGCTATTAAAAATTAAATTTTTTGGAAAAAATGAAGCTTAACAATAAAAAAGTAACTAAATTGGAAGGGGATGCTTCAGAACGAGAATTTTATAGATCAAAAAATTCCATAATAATCTTTTCCAAAAAAAATAAAAAAAAAAATTTATTAATCTATGATGCAATAAATAAGATACTAAATTCAGGGGGTATTAATGCTCCTAGATTATTAAAAAACAATTACAAAAAAAATTTAATTGAAGTGAACGATTTGGGAGATGTTACATTACTCAAACTTCTCAAAAATAGAAAAAACAAAAAAAAAATTTTTATGAAAGTATTAGATTTATTATTTAAAGTTCAAAAAATTAAAAAATTTTATAATAAAGATTTTACAGGTAGAAAATATAAAATGGTAAGATATTCAAAAGATAAACTTTTAAAAGAGGCTTATTTATTTAACGAATGGTATCTTCCACGAAAACTTAGTAAGAAAAAATTAAATCAATTTAAAAAAAAATTTAAGAACATTTTTTTAAAATTATCAAAGGCAATTAAATTACCTGATAATATTTTTGTGCATAGAGACTTTCATGTTTCAAATATAATGCTTAAACAAAAAAAATTTCATTTAATAGATAGTCAAGATGCAGTCATTGGAAATCCGGCTTATGATCTTGCTTCATTAATTGATGATGTGAGACTTAAAACATCAAATAGTTTAAAAGAAGAAATGTTTAATCATTTTACAAAAAAATACTTAAATAGAGATCTTAAAAAATTTGAAAATGACTTCTTAATTTTATCAGTATTAAGAAATTTTAAGATTCTTGGGATTTTTTCGAGACTTGCAAAAAGAGATGATAAAAACAAATATCTTAAATACATTCCTTATACATGGAGTCTTATTAAATTAAGAACTAAAAATGGAAAAGTATTTGATGAGTTAAGGTTTATTTTAAATAATAATAAATTTATATAAAATTTAATTGTATGAAAAAAATTGAGGTTGCAGTGATATTAGGTGCCGGTTTTGGAAAAAGATTAACTCCAATTACAAACGAAATTCCAAAACCTCTTGTTGAAATTGGAAATGAAACTATACTAGAAAAGACTATTAAACTTATAAAAAAATTAAATCTCAAAAAAATTCTGATAAACACCCATTACAAACGAGACCAGCTTAAAAACTTTATTGAAAAAAAAAACTTTGATATTGATATAGAATTATTTGAGGAAATCCCTGAAATTCTCAATACTGGAGGAGGAATTTTAAATATGATCATAGAAAACAAAAATGAATATTTTTTAACCTTTAATCCGGATACTTTATGGAATGAAAATTATATCGATGAAATTTTAAAAATGGAAAATCATTTTTTTGACTCAAATTCAAAAAATATTTTATTGGTAGTAAATAAGGATAAAAGTTTCGATCAAAATTTGATAGGAGACTTTAATCTTGAAGAGAATAAGCTTAACAAAACAAAGCCCTTAAATTTTATTTACACAGGATGTCAGATATTAGAAAAGAAAATATTTAAAAAATTTAACAATAAATCTTTCCCAATGTCAGAGGTATGGAATGATTTGTTATCAAGAAATGAATTGACAGGTTTTGAAAGTAAAGTGAATTTTAAACATGTCACTAATTATGATATTTATAATAAACTTCTAAAAAGCAACTAAATTTTTGGCTCTTTCTTGATCAAGATATGTTACAGATGAAATTTGAAGTTTATCTTCAAAAATTATTAAAAGTGGATTTGCAGTTGGTATTTCCATTTTAGAAATTTCCCTTTCATTGATTTTAAAAAGATATTTACAGAGAGCTCTTAAAGAATTTCCATGGGCTGAGATGCATACATCTTTTCCATTTTGAAGATCTTTTAAGATTAATTCATTATAACAATCCACTACACGTTTATGGGTATCTTTTAAAGATTCAGTATCTGGAATATCAGATACTGGAATATCCTTATAAGTTTCTATATTGAGTGGATGGTAAGGGCTTTTCCTGTCTAAAGCTCCAGGTTTGACATCCCATGATCTTCTAAATTGATGGATTTTCTCTTCTC
>CACHYX010000001.1:72500-86360 GCA_902584225.1 uncultured Pelagibacteraceae bacterium | reverse complement strand
TTTGAAAAATAAATTTTTTTTTTATTTCTAAGAATACCGTGATAATAATTTTTTTTTTTGATCATATCTTGAATCTTTATTTGAAGGTTTTCCCTGTAAGTGATAAAACAAATATTTGCAGGTTTTACAGGTCTCAGAATAGAGTGTTTGTGTCTTTGAATCTTCCAATCATTGACTGATATAGTTGGAATATCTAATAACAAAGCTTCATATGCTACGCTAGATTCATCGGTAATTAATATATTTATTAGCGGCAATATTTCTATAAAACTTTCACTAGGTTTAATTATTTTAGCTTTATGACCTAGTATTTTCTTGGTGTTTAAATTTGCTCTATTTATTTGACCCCATAAATCTGGATTTTTTTTTTTATCTTCAATCCAATGTTTAACAACTAATTCGCAATTTTTTAATTTACTAATTGCATTTGCAACATCTAGCTGTTTATCATTACATTCAAATGATGGTGCATATAAAACATTATATTTGGTTTTACTGACACCATATTTTTTACGAATTTTTTTGCTCTTTCTATAAAGAAGTCTTTTGTTTGACGTTATATCTGCTTTTGGCCATCCACAGTCGAATACGCCGAATTTTGGCCTACATTTGTAAAACCAACTCATCTTTTTCCACATTTGTGTCCAAGTTTTTCCAGGTAAAAATCCAAGATTAAATTTATTCCAATTTTCTTTTTGCCACGCGTTTGGCCAATTATCTCTTCCTTGATCCATGCCACCTAAGAAAATTACAGGATGTTTTGATTTAAGATTAATACCAGTTGATTTACAGTAAAAACCTATATCGGAAGATTGATTAAAGTTTTTTGTAAATTTAGTATTAAAATTTCTTTTTTTTGCTTCTTCTGCGATTGGTGAAAAAATGTCTTTTTCACTATTATCTTCATAATAAAATGTTATACAATTTTTCATTAAAAATATTAATTAAAAATCTTTGACTATTTTTTTAAAGTCATTTGGTCTTATTAAATTTTCAAAAGTGCCAGGATCCACAATTATTTCAAAAAAAGAAGGGCCGGGCAAAGTATAAAATTTTTTAAATTTTTTTTTAAAGCTTTTAAAGTCCTTTGCGAAAAAATACTTTTTATATCCACAACCTTTCGATAACATTTTGAAATTTATATTTTCAGTAGGGGTTTTTTGACCTCCAACTGACTCGTGTTGTTTGTTGTTAAAGACGATATGTTTAAAATTTTTTGCTACATATTGGCCATTAACTGCCATTGAACCCATGTGCATAATTAACGAACCATCTCCATCAAAGCATAAAACATTTTTTTTTGAGTTTATCGCATATCCGTGTGCTATACTAGATGTGTGACCCATACCACCTACATTTAAAAAATCCTTAATTTTAGATTTGTTTGTTTTTCTTATTTGGTAAAGTTCTCTTGATGTATAACCTGTCGTAGAAAAAATTTTTAAATTTTTTAAATTCAAACTTGTAATATACGATATTATTTTACCTCTCGAAAAAGAGTGTTTAGAATTAAGTCTTTTTTTATGGCTTTTATGTTCTGAAACTAATATTCCTCTTCTAATCAGACAAGCAACTACTCTTTTTTTACTTTTCGAGTATTTTATTAGCTCTTTTAATTTTTTAAGATCTTTTTCACTATTAATCACACAATGTTTAATTTTCAAAAGAGCTAAAATGTTTTTTGTTATTTTTCCTTTAAGTTTATGTTGTGGTTCATCGCCTCGACTATCCATTGGCGACCCTCGCCAACCAATTATTAAGATCATGGGAATTGAGTAAACATTTTCATCAGCAATTGATGCAATTGGATTTATAGTATTTCCTAAGCCAGAATTTTGCAAATATACAGCTGCAATCCTTTTAGTGCTTAAGTAATAACCAATAGCCGTCGCGATTGATCCTCCTTCGTTATGAGTTATTATATTTCTGTCTCTTTTAAGTTTTGATAAATAATAATCATTGGCTTTTAATGTACTGTCAGGAACTCCGCAAAAAAAATTAATATTATTTTTTTTTAAAAAAGAAAAAAAAAAATTTGACCTTATCATCTTATCATTTGAATGATTTCTTTAATGGAAATCATATCTTTTTGAGCCTTTAAAGCTTGCCCATTTTTAAGAATACTTATCAATGTTTTTTTCATTGAAAGGTAAGATGTTCTTAAAAGATGGTTAGCATAAATAACAATTTTAAAACCGTGTTTAATTAAATTGGTTTCAGTAACAGATGGATAGGTTGAAGGTACAGCTACTAAAGGTTTAAAATATTTACTTTTTTTAAAAAGTTTTGCAAATTTAAAAATCTCTGATGGTGTTTTTTTATTACTGTGAATTAAAATCATATCCGCACCTGCCTTAGAATATGAATTAGCCCTTTTCAAGGCATCTCTTACTCCCTTACCTAGTATCAAAGACTCAATTCTTGATATAATAATAAAATCATTACTTACTCTTGAATTACACATAATTTTAATCTTTTTACAAAAATTATTAATCGTGTCTTGTTTGGTTTTAGATTGATCTTTAAACAATGAGTTAATTTTGATACCGATCTTATCCTCGATTACTACTGCAGATACTCCAATTTTTTCAAGTTTGTTTACTAAAAATTTTAAATGTTCTTTAGGTCCGCCATTATCCGCGTCAAAAATGACTGGTTTTGAGGATACCTCAAACATTTCACTTAACCAGTTGCTTCTTGTAGTTAAATCTAAAGAACCATTATCTGGTTTTCCTCTTGAAGTTGAGTCTGTCAAACTTGAGCACCATACTCCATCTATTTGATCAAATTTTTTTTCATCGCTATATGACAAGTTGTCAATTAACAATCCTCCGATTGGGTTATGCGCCTCTAGTATTTTTACAATTTTTTTATTTTTTATAAGCCTTTTTAGTTTTGATTTTCTCAATTCTGCTGTCGTTGAATGAGAAAGAAATTTTAAATTGTTTGCAGACTTTGGAATATTTGCTGTATATTTTACTTCTATTAATTTGCCTGACCATTTTTTCAATTCTTTGATCACTTTGTTTCTAATTTTTCTTTGGTGTCCTACTTTCCAATCATCTCCATGGACAACTATGTCGGGTTTATATTTTTTTAAATTTTTTGTAAAATCGAGCGTATCTTGAGGTACTATGGCTTTAATGAGCCTATTTTTTTTCAAATAGCTTTCTCTTTCTTTGTAACTAAAATGGGGCAGTTCAGTATACTCTAATGCTGCTTTATCAGTCATAAGACCAATAATTATTTGTCCATATTTAGATGCAACCTTCAATATGTTTTTATGACCATCATTAAGATCGTCACCAACCAAAGCCACATAGACAATTTTTTTTTTTTTCATACTTAGTAAATATAATTTAAAATTTTCCCTTTGGCTTTTTCACCTAAATGTAATTCTCCTAAATGATTAACTACAGATCCAGATATTTTTGCACGAGATTCATATAAGACTATTTTTTTCGACTTACCCTTCATTTTTTTATTAACATAAGTACATAACTTTGGTTGGTTTTTCTTTGGAAAAATAAGATTCTTTTTCATTTTGCTTAAAAAAATTTTTTTATTATTCAAAACCGATTGCCTTATTTTTTTATAATTTTTTAAAACATGGTATAGTGAACAAATTGTATGATAAGGACCCGTCATTTTTTTAAACTCGTGATTATATATATTTAAATAAAATGAATTTTTATAATAATTTGGTTTTACTTTATAAGATATAAAAGATCCTCCAGTTAAACCAAATAATCCCTTACAAGAACTAAAAGATAGTACATCAGCTAAATTATGATCCTTTTCTAGACCTATAGAAGCAGTTGCATCTAACATTAGTCTAGATTTTATCTTTTTTGAGATTTCCCAAACTTCTCTAATTGGAATATGTAAACCTATACTAGTTTCTGTTGGACAGAAAAAAATCCAGTTAGTTTTTTTTTTTATATTTTTGATATTTTTCCAGTGAATGTATTCTAAAGATTTAATCTTTTTCTTTTTTTTTAATTGTTTACAAATAAAATTTAAACGATCGGAGTAATATCCTGTGTTTATAATTGTTACATTTCCAGTTAAAAAGTTTAAACACATAATTTCAATAGCTAGAGAACCTGAGCCTTGTAAAGCGACTGTTTTTTTTTGACCACTTATTTTTGAAATCTTGTTAATCACAAAATTTTGAATATTCTTATAATCGTTATCATTTCGACCAAAACAAGGCCTTAAGCCTGTAATATTTTCTTTTAAGAGACTTCCAGGACCTGGAGTAAATAGCTTTATGTCGTTGTTTCTCTTGAATATGAGTTTGTTTATAGTTTTCAAAGAATGATAATTTTTTTTAAGTTAAACAACCTAAAATTAGCTAATCTATTAAAAAAAGTAAACAAAAATATATTATTTGAAATTATTATTATTTAATGAGATAAACTATTTGTTTTTCAAAATTATTATTAAGTTTTTAAGTAATGAAAAAAAAATTAAAAGTTTTAGTTGATATGTCTGTTACACTTTTGCACCATGGTCACATAGAAATATTAAGAAAAGCTCATAAACTAGGAGAAATTTTTGTTGCCTTAACAAAAGACAATGCAATATTAAAAAAAAAGGGATATTTACCAGAATTAAATTACCATCAAAGATCAAAAATTATCAAATCGATCAAATATGTAAAAAATGTGATACCTTCAGACTGGGATATCAACGATAAATTCATAAAAAAGTACAAAATTGACATTTTAGTACATGGTAGTGATGAGACAAATTCCTCAAAAGTTGTAAAAAAAATAATATTTAAAAGAACCCCAGGAATAAGCTCCAGTAAGTTAAGATATAAAGTTTTTAGGAATTACTTGAAAAACTATAGGAAGAAATAAAAAACTATTTAATATATGGGGAAATTTTAAGTTTTAAGTCAAAATAATATTTATCATTTAAGAGTGACTTATTTTTAAGATTTTTGTTTATAATTCCAAAATATAAATTTTTATTTTTATTAGTTGTTGCCATATTAGGTATTACTTTTGAATTTTGTTTCCATCTATACTCTCCCATTAAATAAAGTGCTTTTTTTGCTTTTTGAATATCTTTTGAGGTTAATTCAAATTTAAAATTATGAAAATTTAATTTATTAAAAAAATCTTTTTTTGTTTTAGTTTTAAATGAAATGCCTACATCTGAATAAACAGATGCCCCACAAGTTAATGGTCTCTTTCCTAGAATTGCAGATTCTACTGCTATAGTACCTCTTCCAGTAACAACACTGTCAACATGATTTAATAAATCAATTGTATTTATCTTGTCTGGACATAAAAAAATATTAGAAGAGTTTTTGTTTTTAAGATAATTCTTAATCAAAGTATCTTCGTTCCAGAAATGTCTAGTTGGATGAGGTTTTATAATCCAAAAAATATCCTTTATATCCTTAATTCTATCCAATGTTTCAACAAAAAAACTATAGTAATGTAAGAATGGAAAAAATCCCCAAGTATGACATGCATCAGCAAATACATGTGGAGCAAAAAGAATTATTTTTTTATATTTTTTTTTTTCCAAATTGAAATATTTAATAAACTGATCTTTATTAAAATTTTTGATTTTATTAGCAAAAGCATTTTTAACATCCAAATGATCAATTTTTCCGTTAAATCTTTTCTTCAGATAATTATTAATTTTGTTAGTGCTTATTTTTGAATTTATATCTTTATTTTTAATTGCATATATATGATCTTTGTAATCACGCCGTTTAGAATATACTTTAATTGCCTTTCTTACTGATAATATATTAGTAATTTTTTCCTTTTCAGAAATTTTGAAAACAATAGATGAATCGTTTAGGTAGCAATCTGTAGATACCACAGTATATTTAATTTTATTATCTTTGATAAAATTTTTTATGAGTTTAATTTTAAAGAAAGCTATAAAAATATTTTTAAAAAAAGAGTATGTAAAAAAACCTTTTTGATATGATTTATCTGACCTAACATAATGATCAATGATTTGGTCAGCAACTTTAATTTTTTCAATTTCAAAATTTTTTTGAAATTTTTCAATTCCCATTATCAAACATTTAAAAAAAACATAAAAAGTTTTTAATAAATTAATTGGTAGATTAATAATAAAAAAATATTTATTATATCTTAAAGAAGTATTAAAAATATTATTTATTCCAAAACTTTTATAGACTTTTAAATAATCAGAATTTGGATTAGAAGTCGCTAAAATCGGGGTATATCCTTTATCGCTAAAAATTTTTGAAATCAAACTTTGCCTTATACATGAATCAAACCTTTGTCTATCAGCTAATAAAATAAATTTTTTTGGATTTAGATTATCATTTATTATTTTTTTATTTTTAGATAAAAATATTTTTAAGTTTTTAAACATAATTAATATATAAATTTTTATTTTAAAATTTGTAATTTAGTAAATATTTATTAGTTGAAATCGATTTTAAAAATAATTTTTTTTTAAATTTTTTTTGACGCCTACAATGTTTAATAAAAAAATTAACACTTTTTTCTAAAGAGTCATCAAAATCTTTTTTGTTAGAAATAGTAAATTTCTTAATCAAATTTGGATTTTTAAAAAACCCTTTTTTATCTAAATTTTTAGCTGGTCCCCGAATTGTAATAGAGTTATTTGATTGTTCTAAAGATCCGTTTTGAAACAAAAAATATTTTTTATTAGATAAACAAGATTTATAAGTAGAAAAAATATCAATAACAGCATTGTTCTCAGCATAAATCTTGGAATGAGAAGTATCATAAGATGTTCCAGAACTAGACAGATTTAATAAAGTAGGCTTATCAATTTTCTTTATACTAAAACAAAAATTAACTAAATCGATAAAGTGGATTTGTACAGTTTCATAAATCCCAAGAGGATTTTTTTTGATATTTGACCTCCAGTTTAATTTGTAATCTTTCTTATACGCGAGACCATGGGAGTTTATTATATTACCATAAAGTAGTTCTCCCAGCTTATATCTGCTAGATAATTCCAAAATTTCCTTAATTTTAGAAAACCTAAAATTGAAATTGAAATAAATTTTTCCACTGTTCATTTTTTTTAATTTTTCCAAATCACTTAATTTCGAAACTGGGGGTTTTTCACAAAAAATATATTTTTTACTAAGATTTTTTAGATATTTAAAGTGTGTTGTATTGGGTGAGGTTATAAAAAAAATATTAAATTTTTTAATCTTATCTCGAAATTCAGAATCTAAAGATAATTTGATTTTTGGTTTATAAATATCATAACTTATTTTTTTTCTTTTTAAAATTTTTTGGATTTTTTTCGATTGTCCACCATTTCCGATGATAACAACCTTCATTTACAAAACGATGTTCCGCATCTATCGCAAGGAACAATTTTATTTCTGTTATTAGACAAATGCTGATCCCTTAATTTTTTTAATTTTTCACCATCCCAAATTTCTTTAATTGTATTATCTTTTACATTTCCATAACTTAAGTAACTTTTATAATCCGCATCGCAAGGATTAACTTTTCCATCAAACCAAATATACATTCTGTCCCAAATATAATCGCAAGGGTCGTTTATATCTTCGTGTGGTGTGTTTTCATAAGTGTTCCATCTTTCTACGGGATATCCTGCTGCTACATGGTCGGATCTCTTGATCCAAAAGTCGTGGAATTTTTTTCTATCTAAATTTCTTTCATTATCTATACCTGTAATTCTTATTTCAGTAACTGAATTTGGATAATATTTAGCTCTAATATTGTAAAGCAAATCCACATTGCTTATAATTTTTTCAAAATTTGCACCAAGTCGCAATCTCTCATAATCTTCCTTAATATAATGATCTGCTGAAATTACAATTTGTGTTACATTGTTTTTTAATACAGTGTGACATAGTTTTTCATTTAAAAAAGATGCGTTTGTATTTATTTTAATTTCAAAAATATTTTCTTGTTTTGATAAAAATGACAACATCTCATCAAGATTTTTATGTAAAGTTGGTTCTCCTCTACTACCCATTGTAACGGCGCCAACCTCTAAATTATTTAATTCAGCAACAATTTTTTTAAATAAATCTAGATTCATAACACCCATAAAAGGTTTTTTTGTAAAAGATTTATCTGTTTGAAAACAAAATGGACATCTCAAATTACATGTAGAAACAGGCTCAATTAAAACATATGGGGGATGACCAAGATCAATTTTTTTAATTCCACATAGATAAAATTTATATCTAAATTTTAGATATTTAAAAATTTTAATTAAATTGTTTTTTTGATTATTAATAAATATTTCTTCATGTTTATTAATATTGTATATTAATTTTTTTTTTTTCTGTAAATTTGAAATAATTGCATCACCATAAATATCAGGATTTTTTTTTTGATAATTTGAGATTTGGTCAATTCCATTAATTAACATTGTCTCTATAGCATTTACGTTTACATCAATAGATATTGACTGTTTCGGGTGATTATCTTGTCCGAGGTTTTTTGAATTTAAACTCATATTGGTAATAAAATAATCTTATTAATTATATATATCATTTTAAAGTAAAAAAAGATTTTTTTTATCAAATTTAAGTGTAGCTAACATTTATTTTTCCTGTTCAATCTCTGCCTTAAGTTCATCGTACTCTTTCATTTTTCTTTTCATAAAGTTTAGAGTAATTTTAGTTTTTGCTGAGACTCCTTTTGGAGTTAAAATGTAAGCATAACGTAATTTATTTGGGTTTCGCTGGAAGTTTTTTATTTTTATCAAGCCTTTTTCCTTTAAGGCTTTAAGACAGTAATTTAATTTTCCTAAACTAAAACCTAATTCCGAGGCAAGTTCTCTTTGAGAACTGTTTGGTTTCGACTTAATTTTTCTCAAAACATTAAATTGATCCGAATTATCTGTCATTTGTTCAAAAGTTGAACATTTTTACCGTTCAATGATTGAACAGTCAAGCATATTAATATACAGTTATCTCATTATTAATTAGTTACGTTAATAGAAAAAATTTATTTAAAAATGAAAAAAACGAAAATTTCAATTATTGGAGGTGCAGGTCATATTGGTCTTCCTTTAGCAGTCAAGTTAGCGGAGAAAAATTTTTTGGTCAATATAATTGATCAAAATACGAATAATGTTAAAGAAATAAAAAAAAAAAAACCTCCTTTTAAAGAAAAAGATTTAAAAAAAAGATTATCAAAGGTTTTAGATCAAAACAGATTATTATTTTCAAATAAAATTAGATCAATTAATGATTCAAAATTTGTTATCATTTGTGTAGGCACACCAATTTCTAAAAAACTAGTTCCTGAACTTCAATCTTTTTTTAGTCTTATCAAAGATGTTAAAAAACATATAAAACAAAATAGTAATATAATAATAAGAAGTTCTGTTTTACCAGGGACTTGTGAGAAAGTGTATAATTTAATTAAAGCCAAATGTAGAAATCTTTCATATTGCCCAGAAAGAATAATTGAGGGTTTTTCTTTGGAGGAGTTACCTGTAATTCCCCAAATAGTTTCGGCTTCTAACAAATTAACACTTTCTAGAAATAAAAGACTTTTTAGAAAAATAACTAATCACGTGATAGTTTGTAAATTTAGAGAAGCTGAATTATCAAAAATATTCTCAAATATGTATAGATATATAAATTTTGCAATTCCAAACGAAATGTATTTAATGTCAAAAAAATTGAATGTTGATTTTAAAAAAGTAAGAAATGTAATGAAATTTAATTATCCAAGAAACAGGGGTCTTGCTAAAGCTGGTTTGGTAGGTGGTCCTTGTCTTATGAAAGATTCAATGCAAATGAGTTTTCTTTTTAAAAAAAAATCTAGTCTTGTAAATTCAGCATATCAAATAAATGAAAAATTACCTGAGATGATTGTTAATGATCTGGAAGCAAAAAATAAAAATAAAAAAATTGGTATACTTGGTCTAACTTTTAAGCCTGATAGTGATGATATAAGAGGATCTTTATCATTAAAACTTTTAAAGGTTTTGAAAAGAAAAGGTTTTAAATTTTTATATTCAGACCCTTATTACAAATTAAAAAAAGGCGTCAGTGCAAAAAAACTTATTGAAAAATCCGATGTTGTAATAATTGCCACAAACCACAGTCGTTATAAAAATTTAAAAATAAAAAGAAATAAAACTTTAATAGATTTATCAGGACATTTAAAATAATTTATGTGTGGTTTTTTTGGATCATTTTCATCAGATGGAAAAATAGATAACACTATAAAAAATCAAGTTTCATTGGTGCATAGGGGGCCTGATAGTCATAAAATATTCGGTGACCAATATTTTAATGGTGACTTCTTTAGACTGGATATTATTGGTGGTGTGGCTGCAAACCAACCAATGGAGTCATATGACAAAAATTTAGTTATGTTTTTTAATGGTGAAATTTATAATTATTTAGAGTTAGCAAAAGAAAACCAAATATCATACAAAAACGGCGATTCCAGAGTTGCGATCGAATTATTTGCAAAAAAAGGAGTTCAAATTGTCAAAAAATTTAATGGGATGTTTTCAATAGTTCTTTATAACAAGAGGGAAAAAACACTTTACTTAGTTAGAGATAGATTGGGCACTAAACCCCTTTACTATACCAAAAAAAATAACATAATTTATTTTGCATCAGAGATAAAAGCTTTACCAATTATAAAAAAAATTAATTATGATGTAGTAGAAAATTATATAATTTTGGGGGACTACCCTGTTGTAAAAACATTTTTTAAAAACGTTTATAATGTCCCACCTTCTAACATAATACGAGTTAAGAAAAATAGTTTCGATAAGTTGAAGTATTTTGATTTAAAAAAAGAAGTTTTTAAGCATAAAAATAAATTCCGCCAAGAGAAATTTGATGACTTATTAAAAAATGCGATTATGATCAGACAAAGGTCAGACAAGAAAATAAATTTTCATTTAAGCGGTGGAATTGATAGTACTGCACTATTAATTTACACAAAAGATAATTGGTCATCCAAATATAATTTAGATACTTCTTCATTTTCATACTCAGGTTATAAAGAGGATGAATATAAATTTATCTCAAGGATTTCTAAAACAGTTGGTGTGGAAAATCAAAAAATAACTCTTTACCCTGATGAAGTTCCTGAATTAGCCAAAAAACTTCAGTATTATCAAGATGAGCCATATGGTGGGTTAGCTTCAATAGCAGAGTATAAACTAAATATAGAGGAGAGAAAAATAGGAAAGATAGTTTCATTTGAGGGTATGGGTGGAGACGAAATTTTAGGGGGATATAACTCTCACTCTTTACTTGCGCTCAATGAAATAATGAAAAAAAATAAATCACCTGATATCATAAAAAATTTGAAATCATATTTGGGAATTATTAATGATAAAGATAGGTTAAACAGAACAAATAAACTGTTGGGAGCGGGTTTTCATGCAAATACAGATTTATCTGATTTCAGAAAATCTAATAATTTAAAAAAAACTGATTTAAAGATAAATTGGTTTAAAAGAATAATGTTTCATGATTTGATAAAATCTAAAATTCCTAGAACATTGAGATTCAGGGACAGAATTAGCTCAGCTTGTTCAAGAGAATTAAGGTTCCCTTTTTTAGACCATAATTTTTTAACCTACGCTTTATCTTCCCCGATCGAATATAAATTTAATTTTGGTTTACCAAAATATCCATTAAGGGAAATTGTTAAAAGATATTTTAAAGAAGACTTTAAGTTTAACAAACGTAGCGTTACTTCGCCTCAAACAGACTGGATACAAGGGCCTTTAAAGGATTGGACAATTGATAATTTAAATTCTTTAAAAACAAAAAATTTGATTGATGAAAAATACATTTCTATTGGAAAAAAAATGATAAATAATAAAATTAAAAACTCATTTTTGATATGGCAATTAATAAATCTGAACTTATTCTTCGAAAATACAGCATTACAAAATAAATTGATAAATGATAAAAGGTAAAAAATTAGTAGCAATAATTCCAGTAAGAAAAAACTCGAAAAGCATTAAAAACAAAAATTTGATTAAAATTGGTGGGCTTTCGTTGCTAGAAAGAACAATTTTAATTGCAAAAAAATCTCACTTTATTGATGAAGTTTTTGTTAGCACTGATTGCAAAAAAATGTTTAGTATCTCAAAAAAACTAAAGGTAGACCTTGGGCAATTAAGATCAAAGAATCTAGCAACTTCTAAGGCTCTTACTATTGATGTTATTAAGGACGTCATAAAGAAAAAAAAGATTAAAAATTCATACATTCTTTTATTACAAGTTTCTTCCCCAGCAAGAACGCTTAAGATGACAAATTCATTTCTTAAACACTTTAATAAAAATGAGGAAGCATTGTCTAGTGTTTCTCTTACAAGATTACTCCATCCTCATCCAAATAAGATTCAAATTGTGAAAAATAATTTTGTTAAATCTTATTTAAATAAAGAGTCTATGGTCCCAAGACAATTGCTGCCAGAGGTATATTTTTTAAATGGATTGTTTTATATTGCTGAGACTAAGTTTATATTGAAAAAAAATTCTTTTTTTACAAAAAAAACTTCCCCTTATTTTATTAAACATAGCAAAAGTTTAAATATAGACTCGAAAGACGACATTATTATTCTTAAAGACAGAGTCAAAAATAATGACATAAATCAAAAATTTTTAGGTTAAGAAATGCAAAGTAAGTTCAAACATAAGATGAAGATAGCAATTATAGCGAGTAACAATGGATTGGGACACATACGTAGATGTGTATTATTAGCTAATCGTTTAATACGAAAATTCAATGTTACAATCTTGTGTTCAAGTGAAAAAATTGCAAAATTTAAACCAAGTAAATCAGTAAAAATCAAAAACTTTGAAATTAAATCTTACAAAAAGAAGATACTTAAAAAAAGAAATAATATACACAAGCTATTTAATTTAAAAGAGAAATTTGATCTTTACCTAAGCGACAACTATCCAGAAATAGCTCTTAAAGAAGAAAATAGTTTAATGCTCTCAAATTTTTTTTGGCATGATATATTAAAAGTAAATACCCTTTATTATAAAAATGTTGAAAAAAAAATTAAAAACAGACCGATAATTGCAAATTATCTTTTTGTTTCAAAATATATTCAGAAAAATTTTAAAATTAAGCCAGTTGGCTTTTATGGAAATTTTACAAGGAAACCATTCAACGCTAGCAAAAATGGTATACTTATAAGTTTTGGTACTGCAGAAATGACTAATAAAAAAAATATTCTTAGATTCATTAATCAAATTAAAAATCAAAAAAGGAGAGATATACCAATTTTTTTAGAGCCAAGATTTTACAAAGCTGAATTGAGGAAATATAATGTCTTTAGGGCTACTTACGATGAAAAAATGTATAATAAATTAGCTATAGCAATAATTAAACCCGGGTTAGGCACTATAAGAGACTGTTTATCGAGGGGTATTACTGTATTTACTTATACTAGAGGATCAAATAAGGAATTTTATTATAATGCCCGAACGTTGGAAAAAAATCATCTAGGTATAAATTTTTTTTATTTAACTTCGGCAATTAAATTTGCATACTCAATTGTAAAGCAAAAAAAGTTTTTAAAAGAAAAGTTTTATCTAGCAAAAAAATTAAAATGGAATGGTGAATATGAAGTAATTAAAATTATTGAAGAGTTATTCAATAATAAAATTTTGCTATTGCCAAAATAAAAATGAAAATATTTTTACCAACAAATAAAAAGTTAAAAGATATAAAAAATTTTTTTGAAAAACAAAAGCTATTTGATTTAGTCAAATTATCCCAGGAAAAAAAGCCTGAAGTAAATGATATGATTAAAAAAAAACTTTATAGACCAGAATTAAAGGATTTATACTTTTTATACAAAATAATTACTTTAAATAAAAGAATT
>CACHYX010000001.1:0-67500 GCA_902584225.1 uncultured Pelagibacteraceae bacterium | reverse complement strand
AACGTATTCACCGCGGCGCGCTGATCCGCGATTACTAGTAATTCCAGCTTCATGTACTCGAGTTGCAGAGTACAATCCGAACTGAGGCATTTTTTTAGGATTTGCTTAACGTCGCCGTCTTGCATCCTATTGTAAATGCCATTGTAGCACGTGTGTAGCCCAACACGTAAGGGCCATGAGGACTTGACGTCATCCCCACCTTCCTCCAGCTTATCACTGGCAGTTCTTTCAGAGTGCCCAACTAAATGATGGCAACTAAAAGTGAGGGTTGCGCTCGTTGCGGGACTTAACCCAACATCTCACGACACGAGCTGACGACAGCCATGCAGCACCTGTGTTTCGTCCGGCCGAACCGAAAACTTTAATCTCTTAAAGTCGCGACGAACATGTCAAGTGTTGGTAAGGTTCTGCGCGTATCTTCGAATTAAACCACATGCTCCACTACTTGTGCGGGTCCCCGTCAATTCATTTGAGTTTTAACCTTGCGGTCGTACTCCCCAGGCGGTGTGTTTATTGCTTTCGCTGCGACACAGAAAATAAATTTCCAACGTCTAACACACATCGTTTACGGCATGGACTACGAGGGTATCTAATCCTCTTCGCTACCCATGCTTTCGTTCCTCAGTGTCAGTAATGATCCAGAAAGCTGCCTTCGCAATCGGTATTCTTTCTAATATCTACGAATTTCACCTCTACACTAGAAATTCTGCTTTCCTCTATCATACTCTAGCTAAAAAGTTTTGATGGCAGTTCCAGAGTTAAGCTCTGGGATTTCACCACCAACTTTTTTAACCACCTACGAACTCTTTAAGCCCAGTAATTCCGAACTACGCTAGGTCCCTTCGTATTACCGCGGCTGCTGGCACGAAGTTAGCCGGACCTTCTTATTCGGGTACAGTCATTTTCTTCCCCGACGAAAGAGCTTTACAACCCAAAGGCCTTCTTCACTCACGCGGCATCGCTGCATCAGGGTTTCCCCCATTGTGCAAGATTCCCTACTGCTGCCTCCCGTAGGAGTTTGGGCCGTGTCTCAGTCCCAATGTGGCTGATCATCCTCTCAAATCAGCTATTGATCATTGTCTTGGTAGGCCATTACCCTACCAACAAACTAATCAAGTGCAGGCTCATCCATCGGCGCATAAAGCTTTCTCCGTAAAGACTTATGAGGTATTAGCACAAGTTTCCTCGTGTTATTCCTCACCAATGGGAAGATACCTACATATTACTCACCCGTCTGCCACTAAGTATTGCTACTTCGTTCGACTTGCATGTATTAGGCGTGCCGCCAGCGTACGTTCTGAGCCATGATCAAACTCTCAAGTTTAAAAACGGCGCACACTAGCTTCTATATAAATCTAAGAATAAATTTATATAATGTTGAAGTGTGTACGACAAATTTTGGTAACCTTAACCGTCCACACTTCTCTTCTTAAAATCTTACTTTTTAAATAGCTAATTAGGTTTAACCCTAATAATTCACAATTTTCATTGTTTGGAGAGACTGCTTATAGTACAAATCATTAGTAAATCAAGCAATTATCAAAGAAATCGATGTAAAAAAATCAATAAAAACCAACACTTTTTGAGCTGGTTTTTTTAAATACAATAAATTATAGAAGTCCCATGAGATTTATTCAACTTAAGGTTACATCATTTATAAGAAAGAATACTGAGGTGTTTCTTCTAATACTTTTACTAGTAGTTTCGACTCTAATAATTCAAATTTACAACTCTCAAAGCAAAAAAGTTGATAATGAATATATAAAGGTTTTAAGAAATACTTACTTTAAAAAAACAATAAACCACATTTTTTTTAATTTAACTCCTAGATATGAGCAGATTGATTATTCAGTAAAAGACGGGCAGACACTGAAGGACATTCTAAAGGAATTTTCTGTTAAGGACGAAGAGATCAAAAAAATATTTGCAATCTTAAGTAAAAAAGAAACTAACAAAATTAGATCTAAGCAAGTTCTAAATATAGTTTTGGATAATACTAATAAAAATAACAAGAAAATATTAAGTCTTTTGATACCAATTTCAAAAACAAAGAAAATACAAATAGTTAAAAATTTAGAAACAGATCAACTCAAAAAAGAAGAAATTGTAACCAATCTTACAAAAAAACTTGTATTAAAAGAGGGGGTTATTAAGTCAAGTCTATATAAATCAGCTACAAAACAAAAAATTAGTCCTAATGTTATAATAGAATTTGCAAGACTTTATGGTTTTCAGGTGGATTTCCAAAGAGACATAAGAAAAAATGACTCATACCAAATTATCTATGAAACATTCATAGATGAAAATAACGAAGTATTTAGTACTGGAGAAATAGTTTATGCTAACTTAGTTCTGAGAGGTCAGTCAAATCAATTATATTTTTACCCGGGCAAAAAATTTTTTGGTCACTATGACGAAAATGGAAAAAGTATTAAAAAGGCTTTAATGAAAACTCCAATAAATGGAGCTAGGCTATCATCTCCATTTGGAATGAGAAAGCATCCTATTCTGGGTTTTAATAAGATGCACCGAGGCACTGATTTTGCCGCACCATTAGGTACACCAATCATGGCATCGGGTGATGGTATAATTATAAAAGCAGGTTGGTGTGGTGGTGGTGGTAATTGTGTAAAAATAAAACACAATACAACTTACCAAACAATTTACGCCCACATGTCTAAATTTTCAAATCTCGCAATTCCTGGATCAAGAGTAAAGCAAGGACAAATTATTGGCTATGTTGGATCAACTGGAAGGTCAACTGGCCCACATTTGCACTATGAGGTTATTGAGAATGGAAAAAAAATAAATTCACAAGCATTGAAATTGCCACCAGGAAAATCACTTAAAGGACCAGTTAGAGAAGATTTTGAAATCGTAAGAATAAAAACAGACGTACTTAAATCAGATTTGATAATTAAAATTAATTAATATTCTTTAGGAAATCTCTTTTTCTTTCTGCTCCAGTGAAACCCTTAAAAAGTGGTCAGCATACTGGAAATAGTTTTCTGATAATATTTTATCACCATTTGATAAGGCCTCTCGTGCAAGGTCATTATATTTTGAAATCAATTTTTGAACATTTCCATTGCTTCTATTAATTTTCCTTCTAAAAGAATTATGATTATTTGCAAAATTACCATTTAATCTATCTAAATCTGAACTTCTTTTAAATGATCTGTCAGAATGATTTCTGCTTCTATTTCTTTTTAAATTATTTTTAAATTGTCTCATGTATTTTTAATTTATTTTTGTAGATACTATACATCTTGCATAATTACTATAGTCTTTGATAATTTTATTTATAAAAAAGTTTTTTTCTTTTAAAAGTTTAATCACTTTGTATTTCTGATCATATCCAATTTCAAGGATAAGTTTGCCATTAATTTTTAATAAATGTTTTGATTTTGAAATAACTTTTTTAATTATTTCTAAACCATCTAATCCTCCATCTAATGCAATTTTTGGTTCATAAATTATTGAGTCCAAATATTTTATTTTATGTTTATTAATATATGGAGGATTACTTATAACTAAATCATATTTATCGTTACAAAAATTGTCAACATCTCTTTTGTAAAATTTAATTCTATCTGATAATTGATGTAAATTTCCGTTAATTTTTGCTAATTTTAATGCATTTTTAGATAAATCTATGGCATCACATTTGCAATATAGTCTCTCTTTTAAAATAGATATTGATAAACATCCAGAGCCAACACCAACATCAAGTATCCTTTTAGATTGATTTTTTTTAATTATTTTTAGTGTCTGTTCCACCAAATGTTCAGAGTCAGGGCGTGGGATAAGTGCATTTTTATTTGTAATAAACTTATCTCTCCAAAAACTTTTATTCTTAATTATATAAGCAATTGGCTCATTTTTTTTCCTCCTATTAATAAGATTTAAATATTTTTTTCTTTCCTCTTTTTTAATATCTTTCTCTAAATTTAGAAGCACCTCTTCTCTTGAAATGTTCAGCGTTTGTGACATCAAAATTTCACAATCAATTTTATATGAAGGTATATTATTTTCTTTGAGTACCCGATGACCGTCTTTTAGATTGTCTATAATTTTCATGATATCTTCTTCAATTCTTCCTCTTGGGCTTGAAGGCTTAGACTATCAATCATTTCATCAAAAATTTCTCCTTCCATAAAATCCTCTAGTTTATGCAATGTTAGATTAATTCTATGATCTGTGACTCTTCCTTGAGGAAAATTATATGTTCTTATTCTCTCAGATCTATCACCTGATCCAATTTTACTTTTTCGATCTTTTGCTCTTTCCTCGTCTCTTTTATTTCTTTCAAACTCGTATATTCTAGATCTTAAAATTTTAAGTCCCTTTTCTTTGTTTCTAATTTGAGATTTTTCATCTTGTTGGCTAACAACAATTCCAGTGGGGATATGGGTAATTCTTACAGCTGAGTCTGTGGTATTAACACTTTGTCCTCCAGGACCACTACTTCTAAACACGTCTATTCTTAAATCTTTCTCCTCAATTTTTATGTCTACTTCTTCTGCTTCTGGTAATACTGCAACTGTTGCTGCTGATGTATGAACTCTACCTTGTGTTTCAGTATCAGGAACTCGTTGAACTCTATGAACTCCACTTTCATATTTTAAGGAGGAATAAATGTTTCTTCCTTTTATTGAAGCAATTACCTCCTTTAATCCTCCTGCATCGCTTTTTGATATACTAATTATTTCTAAAGACCATTTCTTTTTTTGACTTATTTTTTCATACATTCTAAAAAGGTCTGATGCAAATAAACTTGCTTCTAATCCACCTGTTCCTGCTCTTATTTCTATAATTGCATTTTTAGTATCTGCCTCATCTTTTGGTAATAAAAATATTTTAAGTTTACTCTCATTTTTATTTTTTTTAACTTCAATTTCGTTAAGCTCAATCTTTGCTAATTCTACCATTTCATTGCCACTGTTTTCATCACCAATAATTTTTTTAAGATCATCCCTAGTTTTATCGAATTTAAGATAGTCCTTCGCGTCACTAATTATTGCGTTTAATTCTGAATATTCTTTTGATTTAGATGCAAATAATTTTTTTTCGATTGTTCCAGTGGATAACTCCTTTTCAAGAATCTCATGTTTTTTTATTATCTCCCTTACCTTATCAACTGGTATCATTAAATTTTGTTTTTGATGTCTTTTTCTTTTTTCTCTACCAATGCTACAACTTTAGAAATTATCTCATCATTTTTTAATTTTTCTTTTTGGACACCATTTAGATATAGCATATTACTGTCCTTGCCTCCCCCTGTAATACCAATATCAGTTGAAGCTGCCTCTCCTGGACCATTAACAACACATCCAATTATTGATAAAGTAAGGGGTGTTTTTATATGAGATAGTTTTTCTTCTAGCTTTTTTACAACATCAATTACTTCAAAACCTTGACGTGCGCAAGAGGGGCATGAAATGATTTTTACACCTCTATTTCTTAAGTTAAGAGATTTTAAAATTTCATTACCTATTTTGATTTCTTTAATGGGATCATCAGATAAGGAAACCCTAATTGTGTCACCAATTCCCTCCATCAAAAGCGAGCCTAGACCTATTGAGGTTTTTACACTCCCTGGCACAAAACTGCCTGACTCTGTAATTCCTAAATGTAAAGGATAATTTGTCTTGGCTGATAGAAGTCTGTACGACGCCACTGATAAAAATACATCCGACGATTTAACACTAACTTTAAAGTTATAAAAATCTTCATTCTCTATAAGCTGGATATTCCTCATCGCGCTTTCTACTAAAGCATCTGGACAAGGTCCTTTATATTTTTCTAAGATATCTTTTTCTAAAGAACCGGCATTAACCCCAATCCTTAATGCACAATCATAATCTTTAGCTGCTGCTATCACTTGTTTAATTTTTTCTTTTTGACCAATATTACCTGGGTTTATCCTCAAACATTTTGCTCCACTTTTAGCTGCCTCTATAGCTCTTTTAAAGTGAAAATGAATATCTGCAATAATTGGAACTTTACTTTCTTTAACTATCTCTTTTAAAGAATTTGTTGA
Organism: uncultured Pelagibacteraceae bacterium; assembly: GCA_902584225.1. Classification (GTDB taxonomy): domain Bacteria; phylum Pseudomonadota; class Alphaproteobacteria; order Pelagibacterales; family Pelagibacteraceae; genus Pelagibacter. The sequence continues at coordinate 61,457 of CACHYX010000001.1, read as the reverse complement.
AGCCTCATCGGGACATGAAACCCTTACAAGCTCAGCTCCTTCTTCAGCACAATCGTTAATTTGTTTGATTGTCTCTTTTACATTTGTAGTTAATGTGTTTGTCATTGACTGAACTGAGATAGGGTTATCCCCACCAATTTTTACATCGCCAACGTTAATCTCTTTTGTTTTTTTTCTTTTTATTTCTCTAAACTCTTTATAACTCATCTATTTAAATTAAATTCTTTGTGTAATATTTCAACTGATTTTTTTAAATTTTTGCTTTGAATTAAAACAGATATCTTTATTTCAGAAGTAGAAATAACAAGAATATTTATTTTTCTATTTGCTAGTGCCTGGAACATTCGATAAGTAACCCCTGGTGTTGTGATCATTCCAACACCAACAATTGAAACTTTTGCAACATTTTTATCTACAATCATCTTTTTAAATTTAATTTTTTTATTTCTAGAAATAAGTCTTTTTGTTTTTAAAAGATCATCAGATTTAATGGTAAAAGTTAAATCTGTTTCTTTACCATCTGAAGAGATATTTTGTACAACCATATCAACATTTATAGAATTTCTATATAATGGCTCAAATATTGCTGCAGCTACACCTGGTTTGTCCTTTACACCAAGAAGACTTACTTTCGCATCATTTTTAGTAAAGGATACACCTCTAATTATATTTGTGCCTTTAATCTTTTTTCTACCAATTATTTGTGTGCCTGTTTTATTTGTAAATGATGATTTAACATCAATTTTTACTTTATTTAGTTTTGCATCCTGAATTGAAGCTGGCTGCATTACTTTAGCACCAAGCGAGGACATTTCGAGCATCTCTTCATAAGATAATACTTTTATTTTTTTTGCCTTTTTCGTTAAATTAGGATCTGTCGTATACACACCATCAACATCAGTATAAATTATACATCTTTTGGCCTTAAAAAATTTAGCGACCATAATTGCACTGGCATCACTTCCACCTCTTTCTAAAGTTGTAAGTCTGCTTTCTTTATTTAAACCCTGAAAACCAGTTATTATTGGGGTTCCACCTTTTTTTAAATATCTTTTTAACTGGTCTATTCCAATCTTTATAATTCTTGCAGCGCTATAATTACCTCTTGTTATAATAGGTATCTGCCATGACATCCAAGATCTTGAATTAAAACCTAAGTCACATAACTTTCCAGCTATTAAAGCACTAGCCATTTGTTCACCAGTTGATAAGAGCACATCTCTCTCAGAGTTTGGAAAATTTTTAGAAATTTTTTCAGCCTTTTTTATAAGTTCATTTGTAACACCACTCATCGCTGAGGTTACAACAATAACTTTGTATTTTTTTTTTATGTATGAGATGATTATTTTAGATACTTTTTTAATTCTATCTAACGTACCAACTGATGTTCCACCAAATTTTAAAACAATTATTTTCATTGATATTTTATAATAAAATTTTTATATTTAGATAAAATACATCTTAATTGCAAAGTCAACAACCAATGAAAAAAGATACTATTAATAAAAAGGAAATAGATAAATTTTCAAAGTTAGCTGATGAATGGTGGGATCCCGAGGGTAAGTTTAAACCATTGCATAATTTTAATCCGGTAAGACTAAGATATATTAAAGACACAATTACTAAAAAATTTGGAAATAAATCAGAAAAATTACCTTTAAAAGATATTAAGATATTAGATATTGGATGTGGCGGAGGTCTTTTAAGTGAACCTCTCTCAAGATTAGGCGCAACTGTTACAGGTATAGATGCTTCGGACAGAAACATCAAAATTGCTAAAATGCATTTAGAAAAAAGCAAATTAGATATTAATTATTATTGTTCATCTCCAGATAAATTTATTACCAAAGAAAAATTTGATGTAGTATTAAATATGGAGATAATTGAACACGTGGATAATGTTGATTTTTTTTTATTTAAAAGCTCAGAGCTTTTAAAAAAAAACGGTTTAATGTTTATAGCAACTCTAAATAAAACATTAAAGTCTTATATCTTTGCAATAATAGGTGCTGAATATATCTTGAAGTGGCTACCAATAGGCACCCATGATTGGAACAAATTTTTAAAACCTCAGGATTTAATCAATATTTGTAAAAACAATTCATTAAATTTGAATAACTTAATTGGTGTAAAGTTTGATATTTTTAAAAATGAATGGATTGTGTCTGAAGACAGCTCTGTAAATTATCTTGCGCAATTTTATAAAAATTAATTTTCTTTATCATCTATCCAAGGAAACTCCTCGGTATTGATACCTTCCTGTTTAAGATCTTCTATTTCCTTAAATGAAGCTTTTCCGTAAATTGCTTTTTTTTTCTTTTTTGGGTCATAATGTATTGACCTAGCCTCATAGGCAAAGTTTTCTCCAACGTATTTAAAGTTATTTTTAATGAACTTTTTAAATTCTCTTAACTTTGACTTAATCTCCTTAATCTTATCTATATCTTTGTTCTTAAAATCTGAACTGTTTAACACATTTGGTGCCATCAAAGTTTTTTCTATTTTTTGAGAGTCGCATATATGACAATTCAAATATTTTTTCTTTTTTAATTTCTCGTAATCTGTAGAATTAGAAAACCAGCTATCAAAAATGTTATTACAGTCTTTGCAAATTAGCTTATATTTAATCATATAGTGTAATTAACAATACTTTGCTTTTTTTCAACCTTTAACTTCTATAATCTGAATTGATTGATATATACTTTTGGGTGAAGTCCATCGTATAACAGGTAAAACTTTTGTTACCGTTATTAATCTCAATTGTAATTTCTAAATTTGGTTCCTTCATATAGTCTGAAACGTCTTTTTCGATATAATTTTTATAAAGCTGTCCTTTGTCCAAAATTTTAAATTCTCCAATAAATAAATTTACTCGATCTATTTCAAACTCTACACCCGCTTTTCCAGCTGCCATTAATATTCTTCCCCAATTCGGGTCTTCTCCCGCAATGGCTGTTTTTACCAATGGTGAGTTAGCAATCGAGAATGATATTTTTTTCGCATCACTTTCACTGGTACATTTTAAAGAATTAATTTTTATAAATTTTGAAGCTCCTTCGCCATCACTCACAACCCTTTTTGCTAAGTTTAATAAAACATTATTTAAAGCTAAATCGAAATCTTTAAGTTTAATGTCATTTATATTATTAACAGGCTTATTTTTTGCCTTTCCTGTTGAAAAAATTGTTATCATATCATTTGTACTGGTATCACCATCGCAACTAATCGCATTGAAAGTGTTTTGAATATTCTTTTTTAAAATTTTTTTTAAAATTTTTGAGCAAAGGTCTGCATCAGTAAAAATATATGCTAGAGTTGTTCCCATATTTGGAAAAATCATTCCAGATCCCTTTGCAAGACCATAAATTTTTACCTTTGTGTTTCCAATATTACATTCTTCCATAGCAAGTTTTGGTTTTAAATCAGTTGTTAGAATGCCCATTGCTGCTTTTATCCATAAATACTTATTTTGAGTGTACTTAATCTTATCTACCAGATTTTTAATAGAAGACTTAATTTTATCCTTTGGAAAAACCTCTCCTATTGTGCCAGTGCAACCAAACAAAACTTCACTCATTTTTACTTTTTTTGGATAGTCTTCATCCTCTTTTTGTTTCTTTGTTAGACTAATTGATATTTCTTCTGAGATTTCTTCAAGGGCTTCGTACCCCTTTTTTCCTGTAAGCGCGTTAGCATTTCTTGTATTCACTAAAAGAGCACGAATCTTTTTTGTTTTTATTTTCTTGTTCCATTTAATGTTTTCAGAAACAACCTGGGACTGGGTGTAAACTGATGCATGTTCAGCGCCATGTCTGAAATAAAAAAGGACCAAATCATCTCTGTCATTATTATATAAATTAGCTGAAGTTGTAGATACTGAGACACCATCAATATGGTCTAGGTCCTGGAAGTCAGCCATTTTCGACTTTTCTTTTTTCGATAACAAAAAATTGCTTAAATTTAGAGGCATTCTATTTAAAAAAATTAATTTATAACTATATATTCAATTAATAATTAATTATATATCAAAAAAAGATGTTAAATCCATTAAGCTTTATTAGTAAATTATTTAAGAGTAGCAACGATATCGAGCTTGTTAAGTTCAAAAAAATTCTAGAAAAAATTAATTCACTCGAGAATGATGTGTCCAAGATAAAAGATAGTGATTTTCCAATCAAAACTGGTGAACTAAAGAATGAAATTAAAAATGGAAAAACTCTCGATGAAATTTTACCAAAAGCTTTTGCGTATGTGAGAGAGGCTTCTCATAGATCAAGAAATGAAAGACACTTTGATGTTCAAATGTTAGGGGGTATTGCACTACATCAGGGTAAAATAGCAGAGATGAGAACTGGAGAAGGGAAAACAATCACAATTGCATTGGCTGCTTATTTAAATGCCCTTTCTGGAAACGGTGTTCACGTCGTTACTGTAAACGATTATTTAGCGAAAAGAGATTGTGAAAATATGTCAAAAATTTTTAATTTTCTGGGTTTAAGCGCAGGTTACGTCAACAATGACCAATCTGATGACGAAAGAAGAGAAAATTATTTAAAAGATATTACTTACGCAACAAATAGTGAACTAGGTTTCGATTATTTAAAAGATAACATGAAGTATTCATCAAAAAAATTAGTACAAAGAGAACATAGCTTTGCTATTGTAGATGAAATCGACTCTTGCTTAATAGATGAGGCTAGAACACCATTAGTTATTTCTGGACAATCAGATGAAACAACCAATCAATATAAAGCTATCAATAAACTCGTAACAAAATTAAAACCAAGTGATTATGAATTGGATGAAAAAGACAAAAACGTCATTTTAACTAATAAAGGAATAGATTCTATTGAAAAATTATTGAATAACATTGGAATACTTAAGAATAATAATTTTTACGATCCATCAAATTTAAACCTTGTACATCACGTTAATCAAGCTTTGAAAGCAAATCATCTTTTCGCAAAAGATAAGGATTATGTTGAGGTAGATGGAAAGATCAAAATTGTTGATGAGCTTACAGGAAGAATTCTTGAAGGTAGAAGGTATGGTGATGGATTACACCAGGCTTTAGAGGCTAAAGAAAACTTAAAAGTCCAAATGGAGAATCAGACACTTGCTTCAATTACTTATCAAAATTACTTTAAACTATATAAAAAACTCGCAGGATGCACTGGTACTGCTGTTACTGAAAGTCAGGAGTTTTATGAAATTTACAATCTCAATGTTGTTGTTATTCCAACTAATAAAGAAATGATTAGAAAAGATTGGAACGATCAAATTTTTAGAACAGAAAAAGAAAAACAAGATGCAATTATATCTAAAGTAAAAATGTTAAATGCAAAAGGGCAACCATTACTTATATTTACATCCAGTGTAGACAAATCAGAGGTCTATTCAAATTTATTTAGAAAAAATAAAATTACTCATACAGTTTTAAACGCTAAAAATCATGAAAAAGAGGCTGAGATTATTGCCAATGCAGGCAAATTAAACTCGGTGATAATTACAACAAGTATTTCAGGAAGAGGTGTAGATATTAAATTAGGTGGGAAAGATTCAGATAACTTAAAAGAGAATAAAGAAAAAATTAAATCTCTAGGTGGGCTTTTTGTTATTGGGACTGAAAGAATGGAGTCCAGAAGAGTTGATAACCAGGCAAGAGGAAGAGCTGGGAGACAGGGTGATGAAGGTAATTCAATTTTTTATGTAAGCTTAGAAGATGATTTGATGAGAATTTTTGGATCGGAATCTATTAATAAGATATTGGAAAAACTAGGATTAAAAGACGGAGAAAGTATTGACCATCCTTGGATCAACAAAGCTTTAGAAAGAGCACAACAAAAAGTTGAAGCTAGAAACTTTGATATAAGAAAAACTTTATTAAAGTTTGACGATGTACTTAATGACCAGAGACATGTAATATTTAGTCAAAGAAAAGAAGTCCTAGAAAAACAAAACATATTTGAAACTATTGACAGCTTTTTAAAAGATGAAATTGAAGATTTAATAAAACAAAAAGAAAAATCTCCAACAATTTTTGAAAATAAAGCTCAAGTAAATAGAATTAACACACTTTTTGGTCAAAATGTTGATAATTTAAATGAGAAATTAAGAAGTCTAAGTGACAAAGAAATATCAAGCTCAATAAATTCAAATTTTATAAAAAAGAGAGAGGAAAGAAGCGCTTATTTAGGGGAGGAAAGTTCAAAAGAAATCGAAAAGAAAATCTTTTTGCAATTAATTGATTTAAATTGGAAAAATCATATTCAGTATTTAGAACAGTTGCGTCAAGTTATAGGTTTAAGGTCCTATGGTCAAAGAGATCCCTTAGTTGAGTACAAAAAGGAAGCGTTTCATTCTTTTGAAACACTCCTCAATAAAATTAGGCAAGATATAGTGATGATTTTGCTAAATTTAAAAATCGTAGAAAAAAGAAGATAAAATTCCAATAAGCTTTGGTATTATTTTAAGAGAAAAATTAAAACTGCTAAAATAAATATCGATCCTATTAAAAAATATTTGTATTTAAATAAACCTTTTTTAAATTTATTTATATTAGTAAAATTAATTGGCAATCTATTTGAAATAGAAACTCCCTCTGTTAAACCTCTATCCCTACCGATTTCTAAAAATTTTTCTTTTTTACGAGATATAATTTCAGCTTTAGATAGATTGCTTAACTCATTTAAGTTTTTATCAATAGACATCTTTACATTTTCTAAAATTAGGTTTTTATCTCTGTGAGCTCCTCCCGTTGGTTCAGGAATTATTTCATCAATAATTTTTAAATTCAAAAGGTCTTTGGAAGTTAGTTTCATTGCTTTTGCGGCTTCTAGAGTTTTTGTTGGATCTCTCCATAAAATAGATGCACATCCCTCTGGGGATATTACTGAATAAATTGCATTTTCTAACATTATAATTTTATTTGAGGAAGCTAAAGCTATTGCGCCACCAGATCCTCCCTCACCAATAATAATTGAAATTGTAGGCACACCGACCGACATAGAGCATTCTATTGATCTTGCTATTGCTTCAGCTTGACCCCGCTCCTCTGCTCCAACTCCGGGATAAGCACCGGGAGTATCTATAAATAAAATAACTGGTAAGTTAAATTTATCAGCTAACTTCATTAGTCTAATTGATTTTCGATATCCCTCTGGTTTCATCATTCCAAAATTTCTTTCAATTCTAGTGTCAAGATCCTCACCTTTTTCTTGTCCAATTACCATTACAGATTTATTTTGAAAAGTCGCTAACCCAGAAATCAAAGATTTATCCTCCCCGAATAACCTATCACCATGGATTGGAAAGAAATCCTCAAAAAGATTATCAATAAAAAATTTTGATTTAGGACGGTCCTCATGACGAGCGACCATTGTTGTTTGCCATGGATTAAGGTTTGAATAAATTTCATTTAGTTTAGAACTTAAATCATTCTGAAGTTTTGCCAATTTTCCAGTTTCAACTTGAGTGATGCCATCTTTAGCAAATGGATCTTGAAGTTTTTCAATCTCATTTTCTATGGATTTTATATCTTTTTCAAAATTCAAATAATTTTTCATAATTAAATATCCACTAATATTTAAAAATGGCAATAAAATGATTACTTTTATTAGTGTATAATTATTATATATGTTAATTTATTAATTTCTAAGATAATTTTTAACTATGAAAACTAAAAATTTAAAAGAATATACAAATGTTGGAAGTCTTTATGTATCAAAAGAGCTATTAAAGTTTGTAAACAACGAAGTTCTTAAGGGCACAAAAATAAAGCCAAAAAATTTTTGGAGTGGATTTGAGAAATCTTTACACATTTTAAAACCAAAAAATGAAAAGTTGATTGGTATAAGAGAAAGTATTCAAAAAAAAATTGATAATTGGCATATAAAAAACAAAGATAATGAGTTCAATTTAGAAGCATATAAAAAGTTTTTATATTCTATTAACTATCTAAAAAAAGGGGGAAAAAACTTCAAAATCCAAACAGAAAATGTTGATGAAGAAATATCAAAAACGCCAGGTCCCCAATTAGTTGTTCCAATTTCAAATGCAAGATACGCTTTAAATGCAGCAAATGCGAGATGGGGAAGTTTATATGATGCTTTATATGGAACAGATGCAATCGGCTCTGAAAAACTTGACAACAGATACAATCCTGTCCGTGGAGGAAAAGTCATAAATTATTGTAGAGATTTCTTAGATGAAATTTTTCCATTAAAAAATGCCTCATGGAAAAAACTTAGTGAATTAAAAATTTTAAAACATAAATTAATTTTGAAAATTGGTAAAAAAACTATATCTTTGAAAGATAAAAAACAGTTTAAAGGATATCGACAAGATAAAAAAGGTCTTAAAGGTGTTTTGCTTATTAATAATGGGCTCCATGTAGAATTAATTATTAATCCTTACGCTTTCCATGCAAACAACGATCCCATTGGGCTTAGTGATTTAGTAATAGAGTCAGCTGTCTCAACAATCATAGATCATGAAGATAGTGTTGCTGCAGTAGATGCAAGTGACAAAGTACTGGGCTATAGAAACTGGTTGGGTCTAATGAAAGGAAATTTACAGGTGAAATTTGAAAAATTAGGAAAAAAATATAAAAGAGTTTTAAACTCAGATAGAAATTACATTTCTCAAAACGGAAAAAAATTTAAATTACATGGAAGAGCTCTTTTATTAAATAGGAATGTCGGGCACTTAATGAAAAATCCTTCAATTTTATTATCAGATAAATCAGAAGTTCCCGAAGGTATTATGGATGCCTTTATAATTTCTGCAGCATGTTTGCATGATTTTATTAAAAAAGGGAACTCAAGAAAAAATTCAATTTATATTGTTAAACCAAAGATGCATGGACCGGATGAGGTGGCATTTGCTGATGAAATTTTTACTCATGTTGAAAATGTTTTAAAAATGAAAAAGAACACAATCAAAATTGGAATAATGGATGAAGAAAGACGAACAAGTGCTAATTTAAAAGAGTGTATTAGAAATGTAAAAAGAAGAGTTGTCTTTATTAATACTGGGTTTTTAGATAGAACTGGTGATGAGATACATACATCTATGGAATCGGGTCCAGTGATTAAGAAAGGTGATATAAAAAATTCTGATTGGATTAAAGCATATGAGAACAATAATGTTGTTGTTGGATTGGAATGTGGTTTTTCTGGTAAAGCACAAATTGGAAAAGGAATGTGGGCTGCTCCAGATAGAATGGCAGATATGTTAAATGAAAAAATAGGACATCCTTCTTCTGGAGCGAATTGTGCCTGGACTCCTTCACCAACCGCAGCAACTTTACATGCAACTCATTATCACAAAGTGAACGTTTTTAAAGTTCATAAAAAACTATCTAATAAAAGAAAATTTGACTTAGACAATCTTTTAAAATTACCAATTATTCGAGGTCCAAACTGGTCAATGGATGAAATTAAAACCGAACTTGAAAATAATTGCCAAGGGATATTGGGATACGTTGTAAGATGGATAGATAGTGGTGTAGGTTGTTCAAAAGTTCCAGACATAAACAATATCGGTCTCATGGAGGATCGTGCAACTTTAAGAATTTCTTCTCAGCATATTGCTAACTGGTTACACCATAATATATGTACTCCTAATCAGGTATTAGAAACATTAAAAAAGATGGCAAAAATTGTAGATGATCAAAACAAAAATGATCCTGAATACAAAAACATGTCTGATAATTTTGATAATTCTATTGCCTTTAAAACTGCTTGTGACTTGATTTTAAAAGGTAAGGACCAATCATCAGGTTATACGGAACCTTTGTTGCACTTGAACAGATCTATAAAAAAAAATTTAAGAACCTCTAGATAGTTGTCCTATTTTTGAAGGCGGAATTTAAGGTGCCATCATCCAAACTTTCTATTTCACCACCCACAGGTAAACCTTGTGCCAACTTAGTTATTTTAATATTTAAATTTTTTAAACTGTCTTGAATATAATATGCGGTCGTTTGACCTTCCACAGTTGCGCTTGTAGCTAAAATAACCTCTTTAATTTCATCTTTTTTTACCCTTTCCACTAAAGAGCTGACTAACAAATCCTCTTTATTTTGTCCCGCTGAAGAAATTGTCCCTCCTAAAATGTGGAAATAACCCTTATAAATATTTGAACTTTCAATACTCCATTGATCAGAAATATTTTCAACAACACAAATTTTATCAAATTTATTATAAATAAAGTTACAATCACTGAAACTACATTCTATAGAGTTGCTTTTCAAAGTCCCACAAATTTTACAACGAGATACATTTTTATAAACCTCCGCCAATGTTTTCGCCATTGGCTTTATTAGCTCCTCACGATTATTTATTAATTTTAAAACTATTCTTTTTGCTGATTTTGGCCCAAGTCCTGGAAGTTTTGAAATTATTTTTATTAATTCCTCTATTTCAGTGAGATTATTCATGCTCAGAAAGGCCACTTAAAGCCTGGAATGCCAAAATTACCAGTGGCTTTTGTTATTTCTTCAGTAGTTTTAGTTTTTAAATTTTTTTTTGCTTCATTATGGGCAGCCACAATTAAATCTTCTAGCATAGTCTTATCCTCAGAAAAAATTTTTTCAGAAATATCTATTTTTTCTATTTCACTATTACCGTTCAATATAACTTTGACTAAACCACCGCCAGATGAACCTTCCGCTTTAATTTGTTTAATTTTTTCTTGACTATCCTTTATCTTTTCTTCTATCTCTTTTGCCTTATCTAAAATTTTATTGAAATCAGTCATCCTTATTATCTTTAACATCCATCAATTCAGCGTCGGGAAATGATTTTTTTATATTATTGAATATATCTGTTTGCTCAAAATCTTTTAAATTATTTTTCTTCTCCCCTTCTGAAGTTTTTTTAATTGTTTCTTGTCCTTTATTTTGTGAAAGAGAAATAATCCATCTAGTGTTAGTCCACTCATAAAGCTTGGATGATAGTATTTTTACAAAATCTTTTTTTAGATTTTCATTAAAAGATATTTCAATGTAACCGTTTTTAAAGTTTATTAAATTTACATTAGTTTCCAACTCATATTTTAATTCAACTTCTTTTTTTGAATTGCATATATCAACTAAATCATTGAAAGATTTAATTTCTAAATTATTTAGAGATTTATTTTCTTCTAAAATCTTTTTTTGTTTCTCTTGAGAAGAAGATTTTAGTTGGTTTACAGCTATTTTCTTTTTCTCGAAATTATTATCGATTTTATTTTTTTGATTTGGTGCTGAATTATCAATTTTTGTTCGATTACCTTTTAAATAAAGCAAGCGTATCAAAAACATCTCTACAGATAAGTTTGGATCGTTCACAATATTAACTTCATCCATTGTCTCTATAGTAAATTGCCAGAAAAGAAGTAGTGTATGAGCGTCTAATTTCTCAGACATTTCTTTAATTTTTTTAAAATTATTTTCAGTTAAATCGGTAGAAAAACTTACTCTTTCTAAATTTTTAAAATTTTTTAAATAATAAATGATTTCCAAAAAACCATTTAAAAAAATTTTTGGCTCTACTCCTTTTTGATAAATTTGCCTGTATAAATCTAGAGTTTTGTCTTCATCTCCATCAAATATTTTCTCTATTAGGTTTAGGGTAAATTCTTTATCGAAATATCCAAATATTTCCCTTGCGCTTTCTAAGCTTATATTCCCTTTTTGGCTATCATCATTGGTTAGTGATATTCTATCTAATAATGACAAAGCATCTCTAACTGAACCTTCTGAAATTTTCGAGATTAGGTTTAAAACATCTTGATTGATATCTATTTTCTCCATTTCAGCAACCTTTGCTAAAAATTCACTTAATTCCTCAGACTTAATTCTTGATAAATCAAATCTCTGACATCTTGATAAGACTGTTATTGGGATTTTGTTAACCTCAGTTGTTGCAAAAATAAACTTTAAATAACTAGGCGGTTCCTCAAGAGTTTTTAGTAAGGCATTAAAAGCTTGTTTACTTAACATGTGGACTTCATCAATTATAAAAATTTTAAATTTTGAAGATGTTGGTCCGTATCTTGAAAATTCTATTAAATCCCTAACATCATCAACACCAGTTTTGCTTGCCGCATCCATTTCTAGAACATCGATGTGTCTAGACTCGGATATTTCATCACAATTTTTACACTTATTTTTTAAACAACTATTTTTTTCAGAATTTCCACAATTTAAAGATTTTGCTAAAATTCTTGCAATTGTCGTTTTGCCAACACCCCTTATTCCTGTAAATAAAAAAGCATTTGGAATTTTATTTTGAGAAATTGACTTTTCAATTGTTTCTACAATGATGTTTTGACCTATTAAATCTTTAAAGACTTGAGGTCTATATTTCAGTGCTAAAACTTTTGAATTATTACTCATTTTTTTTAGGAGACCAATCAACCTGGAAAATACTCATTACCCTTGCTCTTTTTCAAGCCTGGGGGATTCGTGGTACCACCACCTGATTGGCCCCCAGTTATTATAACAGTTATATTTTCTAGTCTACAACAAAACTTTGTAAATTTTTAGATTTTTCTATATTCGCTTGCTTCGTAAACTCCTAGAATATCTAAACTAACAGTATGGAAACCTAGCTCCTCTAAAGATTTTTGGATTTTTGGATCTTCAATATGTCCATAAATATCGCATATAAATAAATATTGCTCAAAACTGTTTTGATCAGAGAAACTTTCTAATTTACTTAAATTAACATTATTGGTGGCGAATCCGCCCAAACATTTGTAAAGAGCGGCAGGTTTATTTTTTACTTTAAAAATACAACTTGTAATATAATTTTTTTTCTTAAACTCTGGATGGGAAGCTTTGCTGCCCATAATTAAAAACCTCGTCACATTGCCTTTATTGTCCTCAATATTCTTTTTTACTATTTTCAGATTGTAAATTTCAGCAGCTAGCTCAGATGCTATTGCAGCTTCATTTTTAATTTTGTTATCGCTGATATATTTTGCACTACCTGCGGTATCTGCTGCAATTATAGGCTCAAGCTTGTTTTCTGTGATAATCTTTTGACATTGTGAAATAGCTTGGGTGTGCGATCTTACTGAAGATATATTTTTCATACTTGAGCTAGGCAGTATCATTAAACTATGGGTGATCGGTTGAAAATGTTCTGCATAAATCTGAAGTTTATATTTATTTATCAGATATTGTATGTCTGCAACTCTTCCTGCTATTGAATTTTCTACAGGAATAATAGTTCTATAACTCTCATTTTTTAAGCAAAGATTAAAGCATTCTTCAAAAGTATTTTGCGGAATAGGTTCAAAATCAGGGTACATTTTTTTTGCCGCTAAGTGGGAATATGCTCCTGGTGAACCTTGGTATACAATTTTCATAAATTTAATCTTTTTTATATTCCATTATTTTTTTAATTTCCATAAAATCATCCATTGTATCTACGCCTATTGGTGAATTTTGTGTATACATAACATCAATCGGTATACCATTATCTAAAGCACGTAGCTGCTCCAATCTGAATTTTTTTTCATTTTCTGTCTGTTTTAAATTAATGAATTTCTTTAAAGTTAAGATTTCGTACTGATAAATTCCAATGTGGTGATAGGTAATTTTTTCGTCAAAATCTTCTGCATTTCTAAAAAAAGTCAAAGCTGGCGAATAATTATTTTCTCGAAAAGTCTCATTTACAGAGACTTTTACAATATTCTTGTTACTAAATATTTTTTTGTCCTTAATATCTGTGCAAAGCGTACCAATTTTTGAATTTAGTTTTCTAACATTTTTATCAAGATTAATTATATCCTCTGTTGATATTTGAGGTTCGTCTCCCTGTAAATTAATCACATATTTGATATTTTCTAAGTCTTTAATTTTTTCTACTGCCTCAAAAATTCTATCAGTGCCTGTTTGATGATTTTTACTTGTCATTATTGAATTACCACCGTTTTTTACAATTTCAGTCTGAATTTCAGCATCCTCTGTTGCAACATAAACTTTGCCTAATTTTGTTGCCTTGGCTTTGTTGTATACGTGCTGAATAATGCTTATTCCATTTATTTTTAGTAAAGGTTTTCCAGGAAGCCTTGATGCGCTCATTCTAGACGGTATCAAGATAATTGTGTTATTCATTTTAAAGTTTAATGCGTCTTACAGACGCAAATAATTTTTTAATTAGTTTATTTTAATATTAACATGTTATATGAGTTCTTAAGAAAAAATAATGGATTCTTTTGAAATAAATAAAATAGTTGCAGCTGTATTGTTAGTTGCGCTCTTAGTTATTGGTATTGGAAAAATCTCAAACTTATTATTCAATGTAGAAAAGCCAGAGGTTTCTGGTTATAAAGTTGAGGTATCTGAAGAAGTTTCAAAAAAATCTGTAGCTCAAAAAGAGGAAAAGGTCGAAGTTGATATATCGGCTTTAATGGCTCAAGCTGATCTAGCGCATGGCGAAAAAATCTTTAAAAAATGTTCAGCATGTCACTCAATACAAGCTGGTGGGGGAAACAAAATTGGACCAGCTTTATACAATGTTGTAGGAAGACAGGTTGCTGCAGTAGAAGATTACAAATATTCAAAAGCACTTGTTGCTTACACAAAAAATTGGACTTTTGAAGAATTGAATGGTTATTTAATCAAACCTCAAGCTTGGATAAAAGGTACTAAAATGGCATTCGCTGGTTTAAGAAAAGAGAAAGATAGAGCATCAGTTATTTTATATTTAAACAAAAATTCTGATAGCCCTTTACCGTTACCTTAATTTTCCAAAACAGTATAATAAAATACTTTTTTGAACATGAACTCTATTAAGCGCTTGTTGCCAGACATGTGAGTTTTTACTCAAAAAAACGTTTTCCAAAACTTCATTTCCTCTAGGCAAACAATGTAAAAAAATAAAATCCTTTTTTGCTAATCTAGTTAACTTTTTATCTATTTTAAAATTTTTAAACGCGTAGATCTTTTTTTTCTTATTTACTTTATCGTTAAGTGAAATTACCTTATCTGAAAATATTACGTCAGCATCAGAAACTGCTTTTTTTGGATCATTATAAATATAAATTTTCTTATTATTTTTTTTGACCCAGTTTTTAACTTCTTTTCCAGGTTCAAATTTTTTTGGGCAGCCAATACTTAGCTTAAAAGAAAATTTCACTGAGGCGGCAATTAAACTATTCAAAACATTATTTGAGTCACCAATCCAACAAATATTCAATTTTGAAATAGGTTTTTTTTTAATTTCTTCAACGGTGAAAATATCAGACAATACCTGCGTTGGATGAGATAAAGGGCTCAAACCATTTATTATAGGTATTGATAAATATTTTTTAAAATCTTCCATTTTTTTTTCACTATCAGTTCTCAACATAAAACCATCTCCATAAGTAGAGAGAACTTTGGCAGTATCAGTAATACTTTCTCCTCCTTGGCCTAAGTGCAGCTCATTGGATCTTAATGTAAGAGTTCCTCCTCCTAACTGCTTGATTGCCAAATAAAAACTTATTCTTGTTCTTGAACTTGGTTTCTCAAACATTTGAATCAATATTTTTCCTTTAAGAGGAGATCCCTTATCAACTTCAAGAGTGTTAAGTTTTTTTCTTAACCTTTTTCTTTTTTTTGCATCTGCGATAATCTTTCTGAGATCTTTAGTTGATATATCTTTTAAACTTATAAAATGTTTCATCAAATTAAGTTTCTAAGCAAACCTTATTAATAACTCTTAATGCTACATCGATTTCACTCTTTTTTACATTTAAGGGTGGTAAAATACGAATAACATTTTCAGCTGCTTTAATGGTCAGTAATTTATTATCCATCAATTTTTTTATAAATAAAGTTTGATCTTTATGTAATTGGATACCTATTAATAAACCTTTTCCTCTTATTTGTTTAATAACATTTGGATATTTATCTTTTATAACATTTAAATTTTTTAAAAAATATTTAGAAAGATCCTTTATGTTATTCAAAAATTTTTTATTTGAAATTATATCCATTACTTCATTTCCAACAGACATGGCTAAAGGATTGCCTCCAAATGTTGATCCGTGAGTCCCAGGTACCATAGCTTTACTAACCTTCTTATTCATCAGTACTGCGCCAATCGGAAATCCCCCACCTATACCTTTTGCTATAGGAACGATATCTGGTTTTACTTGTGAGCTTTCAAAAGCAAAAAAATCTCCTGATCTTCCAATGCCACATTGAACTTCATCAAGTATAAGTAATATTTTTTTCTTGTTACATAACTTTCTTAAACCTCTTAGACACCAGTCAGGTATGACTTTAATTCCACCTTCGCCCATAATTGTTTCAACCATAATAGCTGCAGTATTTTTTGTGATTTTTTTTTTTAAAGAACTATGATCTCCGAAAGCAAAGTGATCGAAACCACTTACTTTGGGACCAAAACCTTCAGTCATTTTTTTTGATCCACTGGCAAAAATTGCAGCTATAGTACGACCATGAAATGAATTTTTTACACAAAGAATTCTATTTTTTTTCGTTTTTCCAATTGAGTAAAAGTATCTTCTGGCCACTTTTATTGCAACTTCTGTTGCTTCAGCCCCAGAATTTTGAAATATCACCGAGTCTGCAAAAGTTTTTTTGACCAATTTTTTTGCTAATATCTCTCCTTCAGGAATCGTAAAGGCATTTGAAACATGCCAGACTTTTTTTGCCTGTTTATACAATGCTTTTATTAATCTTGGATTTGCATGACCTAAACTATTGACAGCAATTCCTGAGCAAAAATCTAAATATTTCTTTCCATTTGTGGCAACCAGATAGCTTCCAATACCCTTTTTAAAAGAAATTTTTTTTCTGTTATAATTGTTTGCTAAAAATGACATTTAATTTCTTATTTTGTATCCTTTTTTATAAAGGAGAAATGATATGAACCATATAATCAAACCAAATAAAAATAAATATATAAGACCAAATTTAATTGATCCGTCACTATTTCCGATAAAGGAAAATCTCAACCCATCAATCATATGAAAGAAAGGATTTAAAAAACTTATTTTTTGTAATATTTCAGGAAGTCTATTTATCGAGTAAAAAGTACCAGATAAAAAAGACATTGGTACAATTATAAAATTCGTTACTGTAGCCATATTTTCCCATTTATCAGACCACATACCTGCTATAAAACCCAGAGCTCCCATGAAAAAAGATGAAAGAAATAAAAAGACTGCAAAATATATAAAATTTTCAAAACGGATTTCTACAAAAATACTAAATACTAAGATTGATAAAAAACTTATCATAATTGATCTTGTAATTGAGGCAAAAATTACAGCGAGAGTTACTTCGAGTGCGGAAAGAGGACTTCCTACTAAATCCACAATATTTCCCATCATTTTTCCTGATAATATTGAGGATGATGAGTGCGCAAAGGATTGTTGGATTATTTGCATACTAATTAATCCAGGTGCTAAAAATTCGATAAAAGGAACTCCAAGAACCATCCCTCTATTTTCACCTAATGCAAGAGAAATAACCATTAAAAATAAAACTGCAGTAACCACAGGTCCTAAAATAGTTTGACCAGATACAATTAGAAAACGAAGCGTCTCTTTTTTGTATAGGGAATTAAAGCCTATCCAGTTTATGAAACTAAATCGCCGTACTCCAATTTTGTATTTTTTATAAAGTTCAACCATGAGTATTTATAAATTTTTTTAAAGAAAATTGTTAAGAAATTAAAGATAATGCTTGTTTTAGCGAGCATATTATGAATTACTATATATAGTATTTTAAGTTTAATATTAACTAAATATTGTAATGAGCTGGACACCTGAAAAAGTCGAAAAACTTAAAGAATTGTGGGGTAAAGGAAACACAGCTAGTGAAATTGCCCAGATACTTGGGGGTGTGACTAGAAATGCTGTTATTGGAAAAGCCCATAGATTGAATTTATCAGGAAAAATTCAAACAAAAAAAAGCTCTATTTTAGCAACTAATAACAATGATAATGAAAATAAAATACCTCGAAAAAACTTTAGGAGAGGTAAATTTAAGTCTTTAATTATAGAAAAAGATTTTGAACCTGAAAATCCTAAACAGCTAGAAGAGCTTGATGATAATTCCTGTAAATGGCCAATTGGACATCCCAATGAGGATAATTTTTATTTTTGTGGCAGAACCTCATTAAAAGATTTTTCATATTGTAAACTTCACTTGTTGTATGCTTTCCAGCCAAAAAACAGAAAAGAAGATGTTTTAGATAAAGACAAAGACAATGAAGTGCCTAAATTTATTAAAAGGAAAATTAAGTCAGCTTAAATTATTCATCTAATATTTTCTTTTTAGCAGCAACAAATTCTTCGTCACTTAATATTTTTTTTTCATGTAATTCTTTTAATTCGTTAAGCTTTTTAACTAAATCCTCTTTATTTTCTAAATTAATATTGTTGGAATTTTCCAAATCTTTATTAGCCTTTTTTGCCTCCATTCCAGTATTTATAGCTCTGAAAGCAATATATAAAACAAAGCACAGTATTAAACCAATTAAAATATAGACTATAGATGTAACCATAAAATTAATTTACTCTTTTTTTAGAGTATTCTCCTTCACTTTTCCACATGTAAGAATATTTATTTACTTCATCTTCAAATCTTGATGAACAATTGAACTTAAAGTCATAATTGCTTTTATATTTACCAGACAAAACGTTATCATATTTTAATAATCTAAGCTGATCATTTGTGATGAGTGGCTTGGGTAATAGTTCGAAAATGTGTGCTGTCATTCTGGCAAGTGAGATTGGCATTGGAAGTAATAACCTTTTTTTCTCTATTAAATAAAGTAGTTTTTGTAAAATTTCCTTAAAAGTCATTTCTTCTGGTCCAGCAAATTCTATGATATTTTCCTTAATATCGTCTGTAATTATCTTCGTAATAGAATCTGTTAAATCTGAACAATATATAGGTCTAAACTTTGTTTTGCCGTTATAATAAATTGGGAAAATAGGTAACAATCCCAATAAAGTCATCAATTGAGTAGTGAAATTATCATCTACAGAATATACTATTGAAGGTCTTACAATCACAGCATTATTGAAATTATTTAAGATTTCTTTTTCTCCTTTTAATTTACTTTGAGCATAAATTGAGTCTTTTGCATTTTCAATACCTAGAGCAGATAAGTGCACAAATTTTTCTAGTTTATAGTTCGATGCATACCTTGAAATCATTTTTGGAAATTCTACATGAATGTTATTAAAATTATTTTTACCTTTTTCAAATAATATACCTATTAAATTCACACATAAATCGGCATTGGTAAATAATTTTTCAATCAAATTATGGTCAAAAATACTTCCCTCGACTATTTCGAGATATCCAGGGTTAGCTTGGGTTTTAAGTATATAGCCTTTTTGATGAACATTTCTTGTTAATGCAGTCACTTTAATATTATTTTTGGTTAAACTTCTTATTAAATGTCTTCCGCATTGCCCGCTTGCGCCAAAAATTAGACAATTTTTTGGTTTCATATATAAATGATTAGAAGTTTATGGATATAAAAGTTCACAAGACAGATTTACCAAAAGATCTTGATGTTGGCAATAGAATTGCTGTTGATTGTGAGTTTATGGGATTAAATTTCCAGAGAGACAAATTGTGCTTAGTTCAAATTTCATCTGGAAATTCTGACGCGAATATAGTTCAGCTCGATAGAAATGAATATAATGCTCCTAATTTGAAAAAAATATTATCAGATAAATCAATTAAAAAAATTTTTCACTTTGCAAGAGCTGACCTTACTTTTATAAAAAAATATCTTTTTGTCGATGTTAACAATATTGAGGATACTAAACTTCAATCAAAGCTTGCAAGGTCCTATACTGAGAAGCATGGGTTGAAAGATTTAATAAAAGAATTTGTTGGTGTTGACATAAGCAAGCAATATCAAAGTTCTGATTTTGGGGGTGAACTAACTCAAGCTCAAATTAAATATTGTGCGAACGATGTTTTATATTTACATAAGATAAACGATGCTCTAACAAAAATTCTTAAAAGGGAAAAAAGGTATCATTTATACGAAGATTGTCTAAAATTTATCAACACAAGAGTGAATTTAGATTTAGCGTCATTCTCGGATGATATTTGGTCACATTAATGAAAAAAGATATTTATAAAAAAATTGCAAAGGATGTAATCAATACTGAGATTATTTCATTAAACAAATTGAAAAATTCATTAGATATGAATTTTAAAAAAGCAGTTGAGAAAATATTAAATTGTAAAAAAGGAAAAGTTATTTTGTCCGGAGTTGGTAAATCAGGAATTATTGCCAAGAAAATTTCTTCTACTTTGGCATCGGTTGGTACTCCATCTTTTTTTGTAGACGCAAGTTCTTGCTCTCATGGAGATCTTGGGCAAATTAGCTCAAATGATATTTTGATATTGATAAGTAATAGTGGAGAGTCTCTTGAATTAAAAAACATAATACAATTTGCAAACAGAAATAAGAATATAACTTTGATAGG
This sequence comes from uncultured Pelagibacteraceae bacterium, assembly GCA_902584225.1. Lineage (GTDB taxonomy): Bacteria > Pseudomonadota > Alphaproteobacteria > Pelagibacterales > Pelagibacteraceae > Pelagibacter. Next base: position 40,985 of record CACHYX010000001.1, on the reverse strand, counting down.
TATAGTTTCCAAAAAAAATTCTCTTCTTTACAGGGCATCTGATATTAAAATATTAACTCCAGAAGTAAAGGAAGCAGGACCAGGAGGTATAGTTCCAACCTCCTCGACTATTGTTCAGTTAGCAATAGGTGATGCTCTTGCGATAGCAACTATGAAACAAAAAAAATTTGGTCAAAAAGACTTTAAAAAATTCCATCCCTCAGGAAGTCTAGGATCAAAATTAAAATCAGTAGAGGACCTGATGCTAACAGGAAAAAAAATACCATTCATTAATGAAAGTTCTAGCATGAAAAATGCGTTAAAGTTTATTTCCCAAAAGAAGCTTGGAGTTCTTGTTGCCAGAAATAGTAAAAAGAGAACCACTGGAATTATAACTGACGGACAAATAAGGCGTACAAATGAAAAAAAAGGAAGTCTTCAACAATTAAAAGTAAAAGATGTTATGACAAAAAACCCAATTTCAATAAATGCTGATGTTTTGGCAGCTAAGGCTTTATCTCTAATGAATTCAAATAGAATTACTTTTTTATGTGTTCACAAAAAAAAACAAAAAAATAAAACAATAGGTGTTATTCATATTCATAATATTTTAGAAAATAATATTCAGTAAATGACTAAGAAAATATATATACAACTTTTTTTAATATTCATTTTTGTTGTCATATCTTTACTGGTATTTTTCAAGTATTTTGATGAAACAATCTCTAAAGGCGATTTAAAAACAAACTTGGAAAATACTACAAATACTAGTGAAAGTTTAATAGAGGATTTAAAATACCTTTCAACCGACAAAGAGGGTAATAAATATAAAGTAGAAGCAAAAAAAGGAAATATAGATAAAGATAATCCTGATATTATTTATTTAGAAAATGTAGAGTCTGTTATTCTGTTAAAAAATTCTGATAAAATATTTATTAAATCAAAATTTGCAAAATATAATACGAAAAATTTTGATACTTTATTCAATAATTCAGTTTCTATGGATTATGGTGAGCATAGTTTAAAAAGCGAATTTTTGGATTTATCTTTTGAAAATAATTTAGTTTCTGTGTATGATAACGTACGTTATCTGAGCGGAATTTCTTCATTAAAAGCTGACAGGGCTGAGATAGATATTTTAAATAAAAATACAAAAATTTTTATGGAAAACCCTAATAAAAAAGTTCAAATAAAAAATTTATCAAAAAATGGCAATAATTAAAAAATTTAGGATAAAGAGCTTTAAGCAAAAAAAACCAATTTTAAAGTTAGAAAATGTTTCATTGTCATACGGAAATAGACAAATTCTAGAAAATATAAATTTTGAGATTAATAAAGGAGAAATTTTTGGTATGTTAGGGCCAAATGGAGTTGGAAAATCCACAATTTTTAATTTAATTACAGGACTAATTTCTCCTGAAAAAGGATCAATTTTTATTGGAGGTGAAAAAGTAAATAATTTTCCAATATTCCTTCGTACCACTAAATTTAAGATTGGTTATGTCCCTCAATATGGTGGTTATTTTTACGATTTAACTTTATTTGAAAATCTTAAAGCAGTTGGTGAAATTTTGATTAAAAATTCAAGAGATAGAATTGAAAAAATTAATTACTTAACTTCTAAGTTTGACCTTGAGTCAATCAGAGACATAAAGGCAAAGTTTTTATCAGGCGGACAAAAGAAAAAATTAGTAATTGCAATGGCGCTTCTTGGAAATCCAGAGTTACTTTTATTAGATGAGTGTTTTGCGGCCTTAGATGTAATGACAATAAAAATGTTGCAACAAATTATAGTCAACCTTCAATCTGAAAATAGAATTACAATTTGTATATGTGACCATCAGGCAAGAGATCTTCTGACTTGCGTGGATGTAGCGGTAGTTTTATCAGATGGAAAAGTCATAGCGAAAGGAACCCCTTCAGAGCTTGTAAAAAATCCAAATGCTCAATCAGCTTATTTTGGTGACTCGTTTAAATTCAACTAAGAATAATGGGAAAAAAATTATTAATAGATAACGAAAATTATTCATTTAAAAAAAAAATTTCGATTGATGGTGATAAAAGTATCTCAATAAGGGCATTATTACTTGGATCACAAGCTTATGGCAAAACATTTATAGAAAATATTTTGTTGTCTGAAGATATATTAAATTCAATAAATTGTTTAAAAAAACTAGGTATAAAAATCTCTTTGATTAAGAAAAAATGTTTTATATATGGAAGGGGATTAAATGGATTTAAATATAGAAGAAATATTGTTTTGAATGCAGGTAATTCTGGAACTTTTGCAAGATTAATTTTAGGCCTTTTAACAAAATCACCTTTCTATATTAAGTTGATCGGGGATAAGAGTTTATCAAAAAGAGATTTTTCAAGAATAATATTGCCTTTACAAAAAATTGGGATTAACTTTAAAGCCAACAGTAATAAAACTTTGCCTTTACAAGTAATTGGATCTAATTTTGTAAACCCTATTCACTATTTTGAAAAAAGAGGATCTGCACAATGTAAAAGTGCTGTAATGTTGGCTGCTCTAAATTCACCAGGTCAAACGGTGATAAAAGCAAAAAAATCTAGAGACCATACTGAAAATATTTTTAAATATTTGGGCATACCTATTACTGTAAAAAAGAATAAACATTATGATGAAATTAGAGTTACAGGGCAGAAAGATTTTAGGTCATTTAAATATAAAATTCCGTCTGATCCAAGTTCTTGTGCTTTCTTCGTTGTGCTTACACTTTTATCAAAAAATTGTAAATTGATTATTCAAAATGTAAACGTAAATAAATCTAGAATTGGGTATATAAATATTTTAAATAAGATGGGAGCTAAGATTAAAATAAGGAATACAAGAACAAGATTTGGGGAAAGACAGGGTGATGTGCATGTCGAGAGTCAACCAACTCTAAAAAAAATTAATTGTCCGTCAAGTCTTAACAGTAATTTAATTGACGAATTTTTAATCATATTCTTAGCTGCAGCAAAGGCAAATGGTGTTTCAAGTTTTTATAACTTGAGTGAATTAAACAAAAAAGAAAGTCCGAGGTTAAAATTGGGATCAAAACTATTAAATCAATTAGGAATTAAGACACAGCTAACAAAAGATTCAATCAAAATATTTGGAAATCCATATATAAATTTGAAAAAAAATATAAATATTAAAGATTATTACAAAGATCACAGAGTTTTTATGACATCTGTAATTGCAGCTTTTACTTTTGGTGGCAAATGGAAAATAAATGACATTGACTCATACAAAAGCTCATTTCCATCTTTTTTGAATATTATAAAAAAATTAGGTTTGAAATTTAAAATTATTTAAATATTGATACATTTAGTCACTAAAAAGGCCCTTCATAATAATGATTGGTTTACTTAATTGAAGCTTGATTAATTCTCATTTTTTATCTAAAACATCGAAATTTTTAAAATTATGGAAATATTTAAAAGTGTTATATCACAAGCATCTAAAGAATTCGAAAAACTCTTGGATACTCAATTTTCTAAAACTCAAAGCCTTGTTGAAGGCAAGATTATTGAAGGAGTTATAACAAAAATAACTGAAAAATTTGTTTTTTTAGACTGTGGTTTAAAATCAGAACCAATTATAGACGTTAATGAATTAAAAACTATAGGTCTAGAAAAAAAAATTGTATTAGGTGGAAAAATTCCAGTTTTATTAGAGAGGCTTGAAGATAGAAATGGCGAAATTGTTGTATCAGCAAGTAAAGCTCAAAAAATAAAAGGTTGGGACATTTTAGTAGAAGCATTCGAGAAGAATGAACCAATCATTGGCAAGATTACTAGCAAATGCAAAGGCGGGGTTATAGTTGAGCATTTAGACACTGGTTCTTTAATGTTTTGCCCAGGATCACAAATTTCTGATACGCCTTTAAAAGACATATCTCATTTAATGAATGAACCGCAAAAGTTTGCTTTAATAAAAATGGATAAAGTTAGGGGAAATGCGTGTGTCTCACGTAGGCAAATAATTTCATCAAGTAAAAAGGAGGATAAAGCCAAAATTATTGAAAAGTATAAAGTTGGAGATATTATTAAAAATGCAATAGTTAAAGGGTATAGTTCCTTTGGAGTTTTTTTTAATGTAAATAATGAGATTGACTGTCTTGTACATTTGCAAGAGATAAGTTATTCAAGAGTCAGTCACCCTGAAGAAATGTTCACGATTGGAGATAAACATTCAATTTTAGTTATTTCAGTAGACAAGGAAAAACTACAAGTCGGTTGCTCAATTAAACAGCTTTCACCAGATCCGTTTGAAAAAATAACCAATTATGAATTAAACAAGAAGTATGAGGTGAAAGTAATTAAATTGATGGACTTTGGTGCTTTTTGTGAATTAGAGCCTGGTTTAACAACCTTATTACATTCTAGTGAAATTAGTTGGACCAGAAAAAATGTATCTCCAAAAAAAATACTTAAAGTTGGTGACAATATCTCGTGTGTAATTACAGAAATAGATAAAGAAAAAAGAAGGATTGCCATATCTCATAAACTTACTCTAGATAATCCTTACAAAGTATTGAATGAAAAAAATCCAGTTGGAAGTATTGTTGAAGGTGTAATAAGTAGCACAAATGACTACGCAGTTTACGTTAAGCTTGAAGGATATAATATTGATGCCTTTTTACATTGTAATGATCTTAGCTATACAAAAGACCCAGAGACTGAATTAAAAAACTACAAAATTGGAGACAAAATTAAAGTTAAAATTTTAGAAATTAAAGATGACCATCAAAAAGTTAGAGTCGGTCTAAAACAAACAGAAAAAGATCCATTTGATTATTTCAAAGATAAGAAAATTAATGAGACAATTACTGTAAAAATAATTTCATCTGATAATAAAGGATTAGTTGTGCAGCCAGAGGGTTGTGAAATGAATGTCTTAATTAAGAAATCTCAAATAGCTGTAAACGCAAGTGATGCTCGTCCATCACGATTTGTTGGTGGGGAACGTATTGACTCAGCGATAGCTGAACTAAATCTTGAAAAAAGAAAAGTATCTTTAAGTATTAAGCTTCTTGAAGAAATACAAAAAAAAGAAGCTTTGGACAAATACGGTGCTGAAGGCTCAGGAAAAAATCTACCTTTTTCAACTTTATCTGATAAACTCAAAAAAAAAGATAAAGAAAAAAAATAGGTAAAAAAAAAATTGCCGATAACTAAGTCAGAATTAGTAAAGCAGCTGTCTAAAAATTACCCTAATCTACTGAAAAAGGATCTAGAAAAATTTTTTGACATATTCATTGATGAAATTAAGTTGGCTCTTAAAAATGATGAAAGAGTTGAACTACGTGGGTGGGGTGTTTTTTCAACCAAAAATCAAAAAAGCAAAACTTCAAGAAATCCAAAAACCGGAGAGAAAGTAATAGTGGATAAAAAAAAGAGTATAAATTTCAAAATGTCAAAAGATTTATTTAACGAGATAAACAATGAATAAAAAAAAAATATTCATCGCTGTGGATACCAGTAAAATCTCCAATGCAAAGAGAATAATAAGAGATACACAAACAAATAAAATCAAGATCGGTTACAAGTTTGGTCTTGAATTTTTTTACTCAAAAGAGGGGAGAAAATTTATTTCAAATTTAAAAAATCAAATAATTTTCTTAGATTTGAAGCTTAATGATATCCCAAATACAATAGTATCAGCTATGAAATCATTAAAAAATTTAAAGATCTCTTATTTGACTGTTCATTTAAGTTCAGGAATAGGTGCTTTAAAGGCTTTAAAGAAACAAAGCAAGAATATAAAAATTGCTGGTGTAACAACTTTGACTTCGTTAAATAATAAAGATTTAAAAGAAATTGGATTTAATAAAAAGGTAAATGAATTAATTAAGTATCAGGTCAAACTCGCCAAAAAAGCAAAATTAGATGCAATAGTCTGTAGTGGCCATGAAATAGGAATAGTAAAGAGAGTGTTTAAAAAAGAAATAATTACTCCAGGGATTAAAATAAATAATACAAAAAACGATCAAAAAAGAGTTATGAAACCAAAAGATGCTTTTGCTGCAGGAAGCGATTGGTTGGTAATTGGTAGATCAATAACTAATGGAAATATTAAAAAAAATATTCAAAACTTATTGGAAATTTTAGAGGACTGATGCAATCTAAGATTTGTGGAGTCAAAGATAGCGAAACATTAAACTTTTTAATTAATTATAAATATCCTCCTGAGTTAATTGGCTTTATTTGCAATTATCAAAAATCTAAAAGATTTATTGATATTAATTCTCTTCAGAAACTTCTCAAGGTTAACAAACAAAACTCTCAATTTGTATCTGTACTGGTAAAACCAGATGAATTTATATTAAATGAAATGCAAAAACTGAATTTTGATTATTTTCAAATTTACGATTGCACCCCTGATGAAATAAAATCAATTAAAAAGAAATATAACAAAAGGATTATTTCTGCAATTACTGTCGAGACTAAAGAAGATATTCTCAAATATAAAAAATATGAGGATTTTTCTGATATTATATTATTCGACAGTAAAGGATATGAAAAGTCATTAGAATTTGACCACACTTTAATGGAAAATGTGCCAGTTAGCGTTAATAGTATGATTGCTGGAAATATTAAACACGACGACAATCTTGATAAGTTTATGAAAATTTGTAATTATATTGATATATCTGGGGGTGTTGAGACATCTGGATTAAAGGATATATCTAAAGTAAAAATTTTCTTAGACAACGTGAAAAAATTAAATGATTAAATTAAAGAAAAAAACTCCTCTTATTGACCAACACGATAAGTTTGGATTTTATGGCAATAAATTTGGTGGAAACTATTGTGCAGAAACAATGCGAAAACCAATCGAGGATTTATCTAAACTTTTTGAAAAATTAAGAAAAGATAGAAAATTTCTTAAAAAAAGAGATCATTATTTTAAACATTATCTTGGGGGGGGAAACACCTTTTTTTAAATTAGAAAATTTAACAAAACATTTAGGTGGGGCTCAAATTTGGTGCAAAGACGTGTCAGCTATAAACGGTGATGCACATAAGGCTTATCACGCAACAGTGAATGCATTAATTTGTAAAGAGAGTGGTAAACGTTACATAGCTGGCGATACAGGTGCCGGAATGTTCGGAAAAAATCTTGCAATGGCAGCAAAAAAAATGAACCTTAAGTGCAAAATTTTTATGGGAACAAAAGATATTTCTAGACAAGCGCCAAATGTAAAATTTATGCATGATGCAGGAGCTGAAGTTGTGCCTGTAGACTCAGGTTCAAAAACCTTGGTCGATGCTGTTTCTGAGTGTATGCGCCACTATGTTTCAAACTGCGATAATACACATCTCGCTGTGGGCTCGGCAATTGGTTGTAATATTTTTTTAAAGATTTGTGCATGGTCAACTTCTCAAATTTCAAGAGAATTAAAAAAACAATTAATAAAAGAGTTCGGTGAAATACCAAAACTAAAATTAATAAATGTCATAGGTGGTGGAAGTAGTGCGCTAGGATTTTGGAATGAGTTCATTGACTTTGATAAAAAACATGTTGAACTCATTGGTGTTGAAGCGAAGTATGCTGCACCTTTATCTACAAATGCAAAAGTAGCTATTTTACATGGGGCTGCACAATATTGTTTGACTGATAAAGAAGGTCAAATAGCAGAAACCCATTCATTGAGTGCGGGTTTAGATTATCCAGGTTCGAGTCCATTACATGGGTTATTAAAAGACTCTGGAAGAGCGCGATACACTAATGCTTCAGATAAAGAAGCATTAGCTGCTTTCAAATTAATTACTAAATTAGAGGATATACGACCAAGTTTGGAACCAGCGCATGCATGGAGTGAATGCATTCGTTTAGCTCCAAAATTGAAAAAGAATGATGTACTCGTAGTCAACAATTGTGGAAAAGGCTACAAAGATAAAAAAATTTTTATTGAGCAATTAGGATATTATCCCAAATGAAAAATTCAATTAAGAATGCCTTCAAGATTGCAAAAAAAGAAAATAGACCTGCATTTATATCCTATACAGTTTGTGGTGATAACACTAAAGACAAATCTCTACAAATACTAAATTCAATATCAAACGATTTGGATATAGCAGAATGGGGAATACCTCACAATTGCCCAACTGCAGATGGTAAAGATATTCAAAATAGTTCTTACAGAGCCTTACAAAATGGTATTAAATTAAATGATATTTTTAATCTTGTTAAGAAATTTAAGAAAACAAAACCATCTAAACCAATAATATTAATGGGTTACTACCAAATTATATTTAATTATGGAGAAAGAAAATTTATTCAAAAATGTAAAGCATCTGGTGTAGACGGGCTAATTGTTGTGGATTTATCGTTTCCAGATAATAAAAATTTTGCCAAACTGTGTAAGAAAAATTCTATTTGTTTTATTCAATTAATCGCACCAACTACAACTATTAAAAGGATGAAAGAGATAATAAAGAGTTCACACGAAATGATTTATATGATTTCAACTATATCAACAACAGGATCTGCGTTAAAATATAGTATAAAAAGAATTATTAAAAATTATAATGTTATAAAAAAAATCAAACCATCAAAAAATGTGGTTATAGGTTTTGGTATTACCGAAAAAACTATTTCAAGTCTAAGATCAGCGGATGGTCTAGTTGTAGGTAGTGCTATTTGCCGAGAAATTACTAGAAGTTTAAAACATAGACAAAATCCTGTCACAAATGTAAGTAAATTAGTAAGGAAACTAAGAAACAAAATTATATGAATTGGTTAAAGAAAACTCTTAAATTTGGTGAGAAGATAAAACAATTTTTAAAAAAAAGACCTTCAAAGAGTGATATGGAGAATAGCGACTGGACTTCTTGTTGTAAAGGTCCGGTTTTGAAAAAAAACTTAGAGGAAAATTTATGGGTCTGTAATGCATGTGGAAAACATCATCGTATAAATTGTGTTCAAAGATTTGATATAATTTTTGGTAAAAATAACTATGAAATTTTAAAAACACCAATACCTGCTGACGACCCTTTAGAATTTGAAGATTCTTCCCCATATATTAAAAAATTAAATTCTGCGAGAAAAAAAACAAATCAAGATTGTGCAGTTATGATCGCTAAAGGTAAAATTGGAAATATAGATGCTATAGTTGGTGCAATCAACTTTGCTTTCATGGGTGGTTCAATTGCAACAAGTGAAGGTGAAGCAATTATTTTTGGTATTCAAAAAGCTGTTGAGGAAAAAAAACCTTTTGTAATTTTTACTTGTGGTGGTGGTCAAAGAATGCATGAAAGTCCACTAGCCCTCGCGCAAATGACAAGAACTACTATGGCCATTAATGATTTAAAAGAAAATAAATTACCTTACATAGTGTGTCTCACAGATCCGACTGCAGGAGGGATCACAGCTTCTTTTGCGATGCTCGGGGATATCCAAATATCTGAGCCTGGAGCCATAATCGCATTTGCAGGTAGAAGAGTTATAGAAGGAACAGTAAAAGAAGAATTACCTGAGAACTTTCAAAAAGCTGAGCATGTTCTTGATTGTGGATTTGTAGATAACATAATACCTCGTAAAGATTTATCTAAAAAAATTAGCCAGGTATTATCTATATTGCTAAAGAAAAATTCTGAAGTAAATTCAGAGAATAATGAACAAACTCCAGAATTTAATATCGGAACTAGAGAAGCATCATAAAAAAAAATTAGACCTCTCTCTGGGTCGAACTTTTAATCTTTTAAAAAAACTTGGAAACCCTCAAGACAAACTTAATAATATTATTACGGTGGTAGGTACAAATGCTAAGGCAAGTATGTCATACAGTCTTAAGGCAATCCTTAATCAAGCTGGATTAAAGTGTAATATGTATACCTCTCCACATCTTCAATCCTACACTGAACGCTTTGTATTTAATGACAATGAAATAGATGAAGAAAATCTTTTTAAATTATTAGAAGATACAGAAAAAGCCTTAGGCGATGATAATGCAACTGTTTTTGAAATTCTTACATGTGCCTTTTTAAAATATGCAGAAAGTTTTAAAGATAACATTAATATAATCGAAGCTGGATTGTTCCATCAATTTGACAGTACCAATGTTTTTAAAAAAAATTTAATGACATTGATTGGCGTAATACATAATGATCATTTTCAATGGTTAGAAAATAAAAGCATTGATGGAGTTATACATGAAAAAACTTGTAAGCTTTTAAACTCTAATATTTTTGTAAATAAACAAGTAACTGATGAGATAGGTAAAAAAGTAGAAGAATCTTTAAAACTAAATACATCAAATAAATATTTTTTTGGAAAAAACTTTAATATTTCAAGATCAGATAATAGCTTTATTCAATACCAAGATGATATTGGTGAATTGATACTACCAGAACCCAATATTTTAGGAGATCATCAACTTTACAACATCAGTACTTCAATTGCAGCATCTAGAAAAATATTTAACATTAAAGATCAAGAAATCAAATCAGGTATTCAAAATATCTCTCTAAGAGGAAGATTGCAGGAAATTAAGTCTGGAAAACTCAAAAAAATTGCAGGTAATAATAGATTGTTAGTAGATGGGGGCCATAATATTTCAAGCAGTTATGTTATTGCAAACTGGATTAAAAACCAAAATCAAAAAGTTAATCTTATTGTAGCTATGATGAAAGACAAGGAACATCTGGAATTTATGAAATCTTTTGAGGATATAGTTAATTCAGTTACTTTAATTGATATACCTAATCAAGACGGAGGAATTTCTAAAAAAGAATTTAAAGAAAAAATAAGCAATCTCAATTTTACATTAAAAATTTCAGATAGTATCGATGGTGCAATTCATTTGAACTCAAAAGATATGAATACTATTACCTTAGTTACAGGATCGCTTTATCTAATTGGGGAAGTTTTAAATTTAAATTAAGTATTTTCTTTAATCCAAGAAACAATATTAGATTTAGTAGTAGCTCCAACTTTTGTTGCAACTAATTCATTATTTTTAAACAAAAGCATAGTTGGTATACCCCGGACTCCATATTTTGTTGGAGTGTTCGGTTCATTATCAATATTGTGCTTCGCAACTACAATATCGGGCATCTCGTTAGAGATTTCTTCTAAGATTGGTCCAATTTGTTTACAAGGACCACACCATTCAGCGCATTTTAGATTATAGCCCCTAGGGGCTACCAGAAGTCCACTAGAACAGGTTTACTGTTCTTAAGGACTTCTCCATCAAAATTCTCATCAGTTATGTTTATTGTTGGCATGCTATTTTTATATAAAGATTGAGTTTTAATTCAAGTACAAAATACTCAAAGTTTATTTTATCCACACTAAACATTTTGATATTTTTTCTCAATAGACATAACAAAATTGTTTAGTTGATCCAAAAATTTGAGATTTTTTTCATCATTCTCATTGGTAAATTTATCTCTTAAATTGTCGCACTCGAAATAAAATTCTTTGCAAGTCCACCACTTCTCTTTTTTGTCACTAAGAATTCTCTCGGCTATGCCTCGCTTCACTTGTTTTAAAATAGATTCGGGCAGAACATGAGGAGCTTCTTGAAAAATTATCTTTTTGCCAAATCCAACAAGTCTCTCATCCTCAAATTTATCCAGCAGTCTTAGTTTATCTGACCAAGATGCCTCGTGCCATTTTGAAAATAAATTTGTGTCTTTGTTTGGAGTGAATTTTTTATATATGCTCTCTTCTGGAAGTATATCTTCTTGAGATTTTGATTGTTCTTTTTCTTCAGCAATTTCTCTTAAAGCGGTTAATATATTTTCTGAAAACTTTTCGTTACTGTTTACTAATTCAGCCCTTTTTATCAGAATATTTTTATCTATTGCATTATAAGGTTCAACATCCATACCAAATTTTTTATCCAAAATTATTGGTGCTTTATTTGATCTTATTGTTCTTAAAAATTTGGGTGATTTTTTCATCTCTGCCTTTAAATCATTGATTGTCATTTTAAGCAGAGGTTCTACGTCAACTCTTAAGTCGACCGCTTGACCCCATTGGTATATTGGGTGAGTACAAAATTTAGGGTGAAGAGGAGCACAAAGATAAAGCCTTGATTTTCCATAAAAATACTCATTTAAAGTAATTATCTTTTCTTTTTTTATAATTGTTTCTGTGTCTAGCTTATTTGAAGTTTTTAAAAAATCGTTCCAGGTATCTGGCTGTTTTTTCTTTATCAATCCTAAAACTTTAAGTGTAAGTTCAGCATCAAAAATAGCACTGTGTGCTCCGCCAGACTCAAAACCATTCATTCTTGCTAAAGATTCTAATTTCATTACTGCATTACCCTTTGCGTTAATTTCAGTGTTCAATATCTTATTATCTACGGCAAAAGCACCTCTAGCTATATTTAGTCCATCATGTCTTTTATTAGGTGAGGCATTGGTGATGTATGGATATCTTATCCCTTTAAAAAACTCTTTCCTTATCATTTCATCATCAAAGCCAATATTTGACCATCCCATGAAAATTGCGGGACTCCACTTTTTAAAAATCGCTTCAACTTGATTTAACATCTGATAGTGACTGAGGTTTGTTTTTGTTAATAAATCAACGTTTGTTTTATTAACGAGCAAGGCCATACACTGAGGTATTTCACCTTCTGGTAGTCTACATCTTAAGTTAAATCTGTCTTTTTCTTTGAAGTTTTCATCTACTAATATTCCTCCGATTTCAATTATGCTTCCAAAGTCAGTAGAGGAACTTGATGATTCAATATCCCAAATAACTATATTCAATTTTTTCCTTTTTTATTTTAATGCTTATTGTGAAGAGGATATGATCTCGCGTCTAAACAAGTAGCAAGTAGTTTTGTTAATATATTAAATTTACAATTTGTCAAATTTATTTAATAAAAAGATTGTGAAATTTTTCAACTCTCTCAAGAAATTTATTTTGATAATCTAAAAGTTCGTTGCCCTCAATTTTAAAATCTTGAAACAATCTATCAACTGTACACACCAGAACAACTCCTTGAGTAATGTTAGAATTATAAACTGTGTTATGCGCCAATGAGTAGGCACCTATTTGTAAAAAATAATCCTCAATATACTCCTTCTTTTTTGGTTTATTGCTTTGTTTGAAATCTAAAATTGTCTCCCTGCCTTCATAAACACCTATGCAGTCAGCCGTACCAGCATATTTATTGGGATAATATAATGTTGCTTCAGCACCCCAAACTTCTGTTAACTTATTTTTTAAACCATTATCTATAATTTCTTCTGCCATTTTTTTTGAATGATTGTTGTCATCAATTAAATCTTGGTTAAGCTTTCCGTGTAGAAACTCTTCAATAAACTTGTGAAGATTGCTTCCTCTAGTTGATGATTCTTTTTTTATTCTTTCTGCCTCAACTTTTCCTAATCTTTCTACCCAAGCAGCTAATGCAGCTTTATCCTCTTCACTTTTTGTAGCAGATAATATGGTGGTTACCGAAGGTAAGTTCGATCCATCTAAAGAATAGTGTCTTTTACCTTGGACTAAAGCTCGGGTAGAACTTGGATAATTAAATTTTTTATTCCATTCCATCTTAACGTTTATATTTGTTTTTTTATTTAAAATGAAATTAATTTTTAGCTTGTTTAGGCTGTTCACTAAATTTTTCAACGTTCTCTGTATTTATAGCTTTTTCAATCTGCTCTGGATCTTTAATATTTTCTAAAGTTCTAGTAATAGATCTGGCATCTTTTCCAAAACTATCAACAACTGACATGGCCTCTTCTAACTTTTTTCTTAATTTATAAATATTATCAAAATGATTAGAAAATCTAGTACTAATTGTTTTTAAATGATCATAAATTTCGGTTGCATGTTTTTGAACTTTCAATGTTTGAAATCCCATGTGAAGAGATTGTAAATAAGCTGAAAGTGTATTTGGTCCTAAAATTACAACTTTATACTTTTTCATCAATTCTTGAGTTAATAATTCTTTAGTAGTTGGATCTTGATAAGAACTTAGTTCTGAAAATAAACTTTCTGTTGGTGCATAAACAATTGCAAAATCGGTAGTTTTAGGGGGGTTTATATATTTATCATTCACTGATTTAGCTTTGTCTCTAAAAGCTTTTGCTAAATTTTTTCTTGCATCTGCTGCAGCTTTTTTATCTTCATTTTTAAAAGCATCCTCTATGGCTTTAAATTTATCGACAGGAAAATGACTATCAACTGGTACAAGTACATCTTCTTTAAGTTTGATGGCATACTCTACATTCTCACCTGTATCTTCTTTCATTTTAACGTTCAATAAATATTGTGAGGATGGTAATAAGTCCTCTAACAAGGACCCTAAGCTAAATTCAGCTAACGTCCCATATTTTTTAACACCTGCTAAAATTTTATTTATTCCCTTTTGACTTTCATTTAAATCTTTCACTTGCAGGTTAAACGCTTCAACCTTTTGGTTAACTGAGGTTAACGTTTGTGTCATATCTCTAGTAACATCTTTTGATAAATTATTAAATGATGATGACAAGGAAGTGAAAGAGGAATTGATTGAACTTTTCATTTCATTTAGTTGACCTTGGACATCTTCATTTTTAGTATCATTGGTTTTAGGCAAGTTTTTAACCAGTACAAATAGTGCAATTAATACGCTGATTAATATAAGTGTTAAAATAAAAAGCTCGACTGTCATAATTCATTTATAACCGCATATTTTTAGAATTAAACCTAAAATAAAATTATATTAATAAATAAATAATACGGTTATTATATATATAAATATGACACAATTCACACTAGACAAACTAACTCTAGAAAACTTCAGAAGTTATAAAGATAAAACTAATATTAATTTTGGTCCTAAATTGACTTTGATATTTGGCAAAGGAAGTGCGGGTAAAACTACTTTGATTGATGCAATTCAACTTTTGCATGCTGCTAATCAAAATGATGTCGACTTACAAAACAAAAGCTCCCCAGCCTATCTAACACAAAATAGCAAATCAAAAGAATTTTCAATTGAGATAACTTGTTCAGAAAAATTGAAAGATAATGTTAAAGGTATAGGTAAATCAATAAAGAAATTATTTACTCAGGATAAAAAAGGTTTTTTCTATCCTAAAAAAATTACTTTGAAAGCAGAAGAAGGTGGAGGAGATAATAAATTTCTTGAAATACTTAATGAGCCAATTCCTCCAGGTATTGAGAAAGATAGGAAATTTAAAGATTTTTATGTATCAAAAGTATCTTTTTTGGAAAATAAATATGCATTTGATGAATTGTTTAAATTTACCTTAATTCATAAAACTGGTTTAATAAATAATCTAACAGAATGCTTACACTTTAGAGATCAGTATGATGCACTATCTGAAAAAATGAGAGCTGCTAAGAAGTTAAACAAGAAGGATGAATATGATAAAATTTATAATCAAAGAGCAGGTCTATTTAAAAGTAACAAAGATGAATTTGATTTCACACAGTTTCGTCCATATGAATTTCCTTTTGGGAATGTAAAGGTTATTAAAAATTATATTAAGTTTATTGAGGATTTAAAAAAGAATGAATTTTCAAAATTTATACAATTTGTTTCTGAAGATACAAAAGCAGTTAAAATTTATTTATATAAACAGAATAAACTTTATTCTCGATTTGATTTAGAGCGTGAACCTTACTTTGAACTTTTTGAGGATAAGCTTGGTAAAATTTATAATGCAAGAATTCCAAGTATACGATCAACATTGTTAGAATTTTTATGTTTATCTTTGACAGATATATGCATTACACAAAAATTTGATCCTACTGACCCAGACTCATTTGCACCAGTTTTCCCAGATAAAGATTCATTTCAATGGGATGTGAAAACTTCAGGTAAAACATTAAGTCCTAGGGGAATGATGAGGGTATGTGAGCGCACAATAAGCCAAACTTTAAATCAAACAAAAACAATAAGGCATCAGGAAAATATTCAAAATATTTATAAAAATTTACAATCAGTTACAGGTACAGCAGCAGCTCCAACTAATTTTTACGATCAAATAGAGACGAATATAAGGGATATCAATAAATGGATTAATAAATTTGAGTTTGATTTTAAAATAAATGTTGAACGAACTGGATTAACTGGTCAACCTACAATTTATCATAATAAAGGCAAGTATAAAATTCCCTCTGAACTTGGTGGGTCAGGTGCGCAGTTTTTATTAACTTATCTAACAGCCATTTTGGACTCAAATGAGAATACTATTTTACTTGAAGAACCTGAAAAAGCGCTTCATTCATCTTTGCAAATTAAGCTAGCCGAGTTTTTCACAGAGATGACAAATAAAAATCAGTTAGTAATAGAGACCCATAGTGAAAATTTATTACTTGGAATTTTAAAGCAAGTAAGGGACAAGAAAATTAAACCTCACGATATAAGTGTACTATATGTTTATATGGAAAATGGTTTATCAAAGGTTGATCATTTAGAGGTAAACGAAAAAGGTGGGTTCAAATCTAAATGGAGAGACGGTTTTTTTACTGAAAAACTAGATCTTCTTTAAGTTATGCTTTATCCATTAATTGCAAGCCCAAAATTTATCATTAATATAAAAGATAATGAAGAATATATTAAAAAGTTTTTTGATTTTTATAAAAAGTATAAAGACGTCTGGACAGATATTTTTATCCTTGTCGATGATGAAAAAAATTCTCTTATAGAAAGTTATAAAAAAATTTATGCTTCAGATGTTACATCAGAAAATCCTGATATAAAAAAAATATTAGAATTAATTTTTAAGCTAAAAAGTTATAAACATTCTAATATTAAGTTAAGTGAAAATACCGATATAAACGAAATTTCTTATTATTTGAAAAGGAATGGTGTAAAAAAAATAGTTCAATTTCCAGAATATTTCGATGATGAATTCATAAATATCAAACAGTTGCAGCCCAAAATTAGATTAATTGATACTAGCTATGAAAATGTAATTGAAGAAATATGTTCAATTACAAGATTTTCAAAAAAAGTCTTTCTTAATGATGCAATGATACCACTTAATGTCACTAATTTATCAAATAGAAATATAAAAGATATCAAAGATGTTTCAAATGATCCTGAGGTTTTCACTTATATTGAGAAAGAAAAATTTAAATACTACCAGTTAGGCTTTCAAACATTAATTAAAGAGATATATAAGTCTAATTTTTTTCAAGATGAGTTGGAAATTTATGTATTCACCACTTTACAACACCAAAAAATAAAACATTTATTTGATTTTGTAATCAAAAACTATGATGATGAAAGAGTGGAGTTATGGAATAATTTATCAAAATTTGTTGTTGAAAGTATTAAGAAAAGTATTCATGTAGAACTTGGAAAATCGTTTAATTGCGTCAAGGATATAGTAATCAAAAATCATTTTAAGGATTTTATAAAACATGAAAATAAGGAAAATTATGAAATTTACGATAGATCGATTTTTGTTTTAGATCAAAATTCAGCAATAGAAATTAGAAAAGGTATTGACCTTTTTGACGAAAAATCCAAGAATGGCCTTCGTGCTGATAGTGGTTATCATATTAGAAACTATTTAGCTGAAGAAGAGCTACAGTCTGCTAGACAAATTATCGAACACCCAGATTATGAACCTAGAAAAGTGCATAAACCAAGAAAATTCAATTAAAAATTGAAGTTTTAAAATTAAATACAAAATATCATTGAAAAAATAATTTAAGCGGTTATATAAATATTAGGCAGCAAGCAAATGAATGCTAAATTTACAAAATCAGCTTGCTTCCAACCTAAACTTTAGTGTAATCAATTACACTCAAGCAGCTAACAAACTCATTAATCAAGAACTGGTACTAATCAAAAATAAGAGCAATCTTTTAGATGCATATATTAATCTAAATCCAGAAAAACGTCATAAATCGATTATTTATAAAGCGATTTCAAATTCACTTAAAAATCACTCAAAAAATAGAGAAGATGTTGAAGATTTGCTTTCAGAAGCATTGTTTCTTTTGCATAAAGCTTCTCTTAAATACTTTGAAACTGAGAGATCATTTAATTTTACGGCTTATGCAATAACTTTTATACGAGAAAGTATTAAGGAATATAAAAGTAAATGGAATGGGTTAAGTGGCTCAGATAGAAATGAATTAATTCATACAGCTATTAGAATAATAAAAAACAAAAATTATAAATCTGGTGAAAAACTTACTTATAAAGAAGCTAAATGTTTAGCAAGTCATTTTAACTTATGCAGTAAAACTGGTTATAAAAAAATATGGCAATTAGAGGCCCTTCATTATGGAAAAAAGCCAATTTGGAAATTAAACACAAATAAAAATGGTAAAGAAGATGAAATATGTGTAATTGATAACTTAGATTATATCAAATCTTTTATCAACTGCCCTGAGAACATCTCTTCTCTAGAAGCAAATTCCAATCATGAAGAACTTAAAAATTTTAAAAAGATCTTTAATAAGTTTAAATTACGATTAAATGAAAACGAAAAAATAATTTTTGAAAAAAGAATTTACTGCAATAAAGAGGATGAAGTTAAATTAAAGAAATTATCTAATTTATTAAATATATCTATTCAACGAATAAGTAAAATTGAGTCTCAAATTAAAGAAAAATTAAAATCTTTTATTGCTGTTGAAAATAAAAATATTACGGTCATTAAATAAATATGCGATTAAACTTTAAAAATAAACTTAACAATAGGAGGTCCATTTCAAATAACTTAATTAGCTTTGGTAAAAGCAGCTTTCGAATAGCGGCAACGCCTCGAACCCTTGGATCTCTCCATTTTCCTTTCTTTCATAACCAAGGGTCTTTAAAGAGCTGTAATACCAAGGCTAAACAAAAAGTTAAGAAAGTTCATCTTAGAAGTTTTATAAGTAGAAAATCATGCTGGATATTTAAAAAAAAATTAAAGGAAAGATTTAATAATTTTTCTAATAAAAAACTTACTATTCGAACAAATATTCGTGGAACCAAAATTCAATATTTTTATGGAGCAAACAGATGAATAACGAAACAGATATTAAAAATAAAATAAAATCAAACTCATCTTTATTTACTAATTTTGTAAAAAATGCTGTTTCAGCATCTCCAAAAGTACAAAATAACTTTCTAGATGTTAGTACTCAAGTTGCCCTTACTATTCAGAAAATTTTAGAAGATGCAGATTTAATTACAAACCTTGAATATAAAGGAAAAGATTTCTGGTCTGAAAATAAGTGTAAAACTTCATGCTTTGTTGATGGAGGAGTTGACAAGACATCTATAATCAGTAGTGCACCACTTAGTATTAGAACAGGTAGCTATATCGTTAAACCAGATGCTGCAGATAAAAATAGAGAATTCTTTGAAGAAAGTATGGTGTTTTTGGGTGACCTATATGATCCTAAAAATGAACTTTATGACTTTGCTGAAGATGACTTTGATGAAGATCAAATGCTTAATAAGAAAAAAGACGGTGCAAGAATTATTTTTGAAGCAGTTACTATTGTTAAACACATCTTATTAAACAGAAAGTTTGATTACTGTTTTTTACATGGCCCGATTGAAGCAACAGTTATGCCATTTACAGTAATGGGTTTTCCAACTTTTACAAAGTTTGCTGTTGAAAATATGCTGCCTTTTTACAATAAAAATAAGCTTAATGCAGAAGCAAGACATTTCATCCATGTATATTTGGAGGCCCTTAATTCTATCAAGAAAAGTAAGTTTCCTATATATGGAATTGTAGAAACATCTAATTCAGCACCCTACATTAAGAACTTATTGTTTAACTATAAGTCTAAAGGAACTATTTCAGAAAAAGATTTTAAAAACACCCTTGCAACTATCAAAAAATATAAAATTACAGACTCTCACTTACTAGAAATAATTCTAAAAAGTGGCCAAGCAATTAAGCCTCTTGAAATAAAAAAACAAATCAAAGGATTTAGCGTTACTTCTGGTTCAGCTTGGGAAGATAAAATGGACTCTTTTCCAAGTGTTCATATTGGATATATCAAGATTAATGATCATTCAGCACCCATTAGAATTGAATCGTTAAATCCATCAAAAAACTTAATTAAAGATTATGAATATATTTTAGCTACAGCAAGATTATTGCCTAACTATGGTTTTCCAGTTGGTTTAAATGTAGTTGATAAATTTGCCAAAATTCCAAATTGGATGAGTAAAGCCTCAAGAAAATATTATGCAACTCATTTATTAAAACAAGCTATTAGAAGCAAAGATCAGAACACGATCAGTTTAGCAGTAAAAATTTTATCAAAAAAAGTAAGGTCTTGGAGAAATAGACCCTTAGGAGGATTGGCAAGATAATGAATACTAAAAAATGGAAATCTATCGGTACTGTTTTGGGTGAAACAAATATAAGTGAATTTTACTTCAGCCTGAAAAACTATAAAGCTAAAAAAGGTGACATCATCACTACAGAGTCTAAAATTCCATCAAGTGAAGGTAATGTTATTCCAGTAACAGTTTGGGGTAAAATTTCTTCAATTGAAAGTTCAAACGTATTCTTTCCAACAGAAGCAGCTCAAGAATTAACTAATGAAAATATTGATATTAGAGATACTATTCTTCCAACAACTAGAGATGAGCTTATTTGTAAAGTAATCATCTTAGGTTTTACTTTAAAAGATAATTTAAAATTAATGCCTTTAAACTATCCTGTAAGACCTGCAGCAACTGTGAGTTATCCATCTAGTGAAGATGTAGAGGCTTTATTAATCTCAGACCTCGACTCTGAGCATCCCCTATTCATTGGAAGTTTACTAGCAAGAGATGCTGTTAAAATTAAAATTGATGCTGATAATTTGGTATCACGTCATGTTTCAATATTTGGAATGTCAGGTTCTGGTAAAACTGTAATGGTTAGAAGAATAATGGATGAACTTTTAAAGAAGAAATATCCAATGCTAGTGCTTGATATTCATGGTGATTATTTAGGATTTATTCAAAAACAAAAAAAACTATATCCTAATAACGAGGTAAAATTATTTTATCCTAATCTATCTGTAAGTTCAGATGATAAAGAAATCATTTATACATTAATTGATAAACTTGGAAACTCACTAACAGATCCTCAAAAAGATTTTTTAAGCTCACTATTAGAAAAAGTTAAATATGAAAGTGGTAGTTTACTAAAATATATCGAGCTATTAGTTAGAAAAGCTAGAGAGTATGCATCAGACTCCTCAAAATCATTTAAAAATATTCGTCCAGCTTCAATGTATGTTGTGGTCAGAAGCCTTGGCCAAGTTGCTAAAAAGTTAAAAAATATGGAGCAAACTAACTTTAGACATAGACAAAAAATGAGTAAATTAAAGTTCGAAGAATTACCAGATGCGGCAACTGAACCAGAAAAAATTATTAATAAAGGCCAGCTAAGTATTTTATATCTTAAAGGTTATGAAAACCTTCCAGCTAGCGCAATAGTTTCAATTCTTTTAGAAAATCTATTTAAGCATAGACAAGAAGTTGAAGAGGAAATTCCGCCTTTCTTAACTATTATTGAAGAGGCTCATAATTTCATACCATCAAGATCTGAGGATAAAGACAATCTTCCATCAGTTGATACAATTAGAAAAGTGATAACTGAAGGTAGAAAATTTGGAACTGGAATAATGATTATTTCCCAAAGGCCATCAAGGTTAGATGAAACAATTGCCTCACAGTGTAATAGTCAGATTGTATTTAGAATGGTCAATCAGAAAGACCAAAGAGCAACCACTAGAGACTCTGAAACTTTAAGTGTGGATGATTCTAAACAATTACCTAATCTTGCAAATGGCCAAGGTATAATCAGTGGTCAGGTAGTAAACTTTTCTCTTCCTGTCCAAATTAAATTTGATGCTGAATTAATTAATGATGATATTGGAAATGAAAATTTTATCTCAGCTGTAGAAAATTGGGACGATAAGGAATCAGTTAAACAAAGAAAAAAATTTGCTAAAGACTTCTCCAATATTACTTCCATAGATAGGAGGAGGCCAAATTGATACCAGATCCAATCTTATTAAAAGCAATGTTAATTGTTGCTAAAGCTACCATGATTTTCCAAGCGGCTTTGTTATTCTACTTTTATGGCAAAGATGAAAAAGTGCCGTATGCTGCAAGAAATATATTTTTTGTAATTGCAAATGCCGGGTGCTTATTTTTGGCTGGTGGGATATTTTTAGAAAATTTATTTTTAATTAAAAGTGGGGTTTTTGTATTATTGATACATGCTTTAGTTGATGCTCATTTCATTATATGTCGATATTTTCAAATAAAATCTTTTAAAGAAAAGGAAAAAGAAAATGCGAAAAAGTAACCCTCGTACATGTTTTGCTTGTAAAGGATTAGGCGAGGTAAAAGTTATTAAGACTATTACGAAAATTGGTCCCTTCCATTTTGGTAAAGAAACTATAGAGGAGTGTATTTTTTGTAAAGACGGAAATTTAGTTAATAGAGAAAATGAAAATCAGGAGAGGACTTTACATTAATGGGTAGACTAGTGACAGCTGATGCTGTTGAAATTAAATTCGAAAAACAAAATCCAGATGATGCCTGTGAGTGGTGTATTTACGTAAGGGTTAGAAAAAATAATAAAGAGCAAAATATTTTAACAATTCTTACTAACGAAAAACCATACACTCAATTTACGATGTGTGCTGGAAGCTTGGTAAAAAATTCAAAGGACACTTTAGGAGAAGTAATGTCAAATGTTGTTGAGCTGTCTAAACTTGAAAAAGAAGTAATAGACAATGCAATTAAAACCACCAAAAATCTTAAAAATAAAAATGAAAACTAATTCTGAATTTGACAAAAACAAAACTATCAAAATTTACTTAAGCCCCACGGATAGAGGATTTGCTTGTTCTATTAACAAGGAAAATTCAAAAAACATGACTGTTAACGAGTTTGAGATGGTAAATACGATAGCTCATGGATTAATTTATCTTGCTACTAATGAGCCTGACTCAGCTTTTTCTATGGGTTTATCAGCCTTAAGAAAAGATAAAAAAAAAACTTTATCTCAAAAACCTAAAGATAATCGAAATAACATTATCAATTTTTTTGACTATTATAATAAATAAACTTTAATTATATTATTTAAATTAATGAATATATTATTTTTGATCTACACAGCCTTAGTCATAGGTTTAATAATTACTGTTTATTTAATAATCAATAATTTGGATATCGTTAAAATTTTTTTAAATTTTTGGTTAGATAAATTATTTGGAAAGTAGATTAATTAAGTTACTAAGTCCCTTTTTTTTTATTGAGCTCTTTTTTGATGTGAAAATACATGCTTGAGATTTTAAAATTTCACCATCTTTAAGTATACGTAAGTTGTTACTTTTAATTGTTTTCCCAGAAGAGCTGATGTCAGTAATTAAATTTGCCGAACCAGTAAAAGGATAAACTTCTGTAGCTCCTAAACTTTCGATAATTTGAAATTGAGTTACACCTTTTGAAAACAAGAAGTCTCTAGTCAGATTGGGATATTTAGTTGCAACTCTAAGTCTTTTCTTTTTTTTATCTCTAAATTCAAACGCAATTTCTTCTAGGTCTGCAACTGTTTGAACATCAATCCACGGATCAGGAATAGCAACAACCAGATTTGCTTTTCCAAAATCGTATTTTTTAACAAGGTTTATTTTTTTTTGTATATTAAATTTACTTTCTTTAAATAAATCAAAACCAGAAAAACCTATATCTAGAGAGCCATCACCTAGTCTTTCTATAATCTCTCTAGCATGTAAATATAATATTTTTAAATTTTTCCTATTTTTAATTGATCCAATGAGATCCCTTTCTCCTCTTTCTGAAATAAGTTTTAGTTTTTTTCTTTTAAAAATCTTTAAAATATCTTTTCTTAATCTACCTTTGCTTGGTATACCTATGTTAATTGTGTCCTTCATAATTTATTTTAAGTTAATTGCTGCTCCGACAGCTGGCACTTTTTTTTTTGATCCTAAATCAGAAATTAATTGATCATATCTTCCACCATTAAAAATATTTTTAATTTTATTTTTTGATTTAATATCAATTTTAAACACCATGCCTGTATAGTATTCAAGTTGCCTTCCAAAGGCAGTTGAGAAAATTACATTAAGCTTTGAAATTTTTTTATTTGATAATGGAAAATATTTTTGATCGACTGCTAGATTAATTTTATTTTTTTTAAAAAATTTATTTAATTCCCGAGCTGCTTTATCAATTGGACATTTAATCTTTAAAAACTGTCTAATGATCTTTGAGACATTTCTACCTTTGCTTGGACGTCTTGGATCCTTTATTTTCTTATCAAACCTCTTCAAAATTTCATCAATGGATCTTCCAGCAATTATTGATGACTTATTTTCTTTGGTCATTTTTAAATAACGCTTTTTATCAATTTCTACAATTGTTGGATCAACATCTGAGTTTGTCTCCAATCTCTTTAGTAAGTCGTTGAAATAGTTTTCTCTCCAAAAATGTCTTGAAAGTCTCAACTTCCATCTCTTAGGAATATCCAATTTTGAAATTAAAAGATTAAATATTTCCACATTTCCGATTGTCAATGTGCCCCTAGAATACTTTAAGTTTTTTAATGATTTAAGAGAAGTATCAATTATTTCTTTATCATCTTTTTTCTCGTCTTTTGAACCAATAATTTCAAATCCAATTTGATCTCTAATAATCGAGTCTTTTTTATTATTTGATTTTCTATATGCCTGTCCACTATAAAATATTTTTTCTTTAGCTTTAAGATTGTTTTCAAGGTATCTGAGGCATGAAACTATTGTTAAATCAGGTCTTAAACATAACTCGCTTCCATTTTGATCGATAAATGAAAAGATAAACTTTCTAAAATTTTCACCAGATCTTTGAACTATGTGATTAGCTTCAATTACAGATGGTAATTCAATGTATTTAAATCCTTTAGATTTTACAGATCTAAGAATTTTTTCAGATAAATTTTTTGATTTCATTGATTAAATTTTCTTTTGAAAATGTAACTTGATTATTTTCTCCTTTAACCCCGAGAAGATTTTTCAAGGTGATGTTGTTATCTTTAAATTCATTCTCCCCACAAATTACTGCAACAGGGCACCCTCTTTTATTGGCGTAAGTTAATTGTTTACCAAGATTTTTTTTACTATCTAAAAAGATTTCTGAATTAATTTTATTTTTTCTCAAAGTTTCCAAAATTTCGTAATAATCTTTTAAATATTTTTCATCCATCACACAAATGATAACTGGTTTTTGTTCATTAATTTCCGGGTTTAATTGCATCATCGCAAATAACAATCTATCAACACCAATACTTACACCTGTACCAGGTATATCCACGCCTTTAAATCTAGATATTAACTTATTGAATTGTCCTCCAGAGCATATGCTTCCAATATCTACTTCTTTGCCTTGATTATTTTTTGCTTTAAAATTTAGATTAGTTTCAACACAAAAACCATCATAATATGCAAGACCTCTTACAATTGTAAAATTAGTTCTTACTTGATCAAAATAATTTCCAAATTTTAAAATTTCTAGAAGATCTTCTAATTCTTTAATACCCTCTTGTGTTAAAGGATTTTTGAAATTTTGTTTGAGTTTATTTAAATCATTAATGTTTAAAAAATCTAAGACTTTAGATACTTGATCGTCATTAAGATTAGCACCTTTTGTAATTGCACCGCTTTTATCTTTTCTTTCTTTTTTTAATAAATCTTCAACACCTTTTAGCCCAAAACCGGGTTTATCAAGTTTATCTATCGCTCTCATAACCTTGGTTTGTTTGCTATCTGGAATTTTAAGGTCTTTGATCAGGCCTTGAATTATTTTTCTATTGCTGACGTTAATGATAAATTGATCAGTTTTAAGACCACATTCCAACAATGTGCTTGCAATTAAATTGCATAATTCTGAATTCGCTTGAGCTGGGTTAACATTTCCTACAATATCACAATCTGCTTGAGTGAATTCTCTATAACGAGCGTTGCCAGCTTTCTCATTTCTAAAAACATTTTGGATTGCGTATCTT
Organism: uncultured Pelagibacteraceae bacterium; assembly: GCA_902584225.1. Classification (GTDB taxonomy): domain Bacteria; phylum Pseudomonadota; class Alphaproteobacteria; order Pelagibacterales; family Pelagibacteraceae; genus Pelagibacter. The sequence continues at coordinate 15,035 of CACHYX010000001.1, read as the reverse complement.
TTAAATATCGATGGAAGGTCTTGATTGTTTTGAGCAACAAATCTTGCTAATGGACTTGATAAGTCATAACGAAGAGTAATATCTTTAGTTCCATCTTTAAAAGAGAATACATCAGACATAGGATTGCTATCATCCTCTGCAAGAAAGGATCCAATATTTTCTGCAATTTCAAACGATGGAGTTTCCAAGGGGTCGAACCCGTATTTTATAAAATTATTTTCTATAACTTTTAAAAGTTTCTTTTTAAGAAGTAATTTTTTATTCCACCTATCTTCAAATCCCTGGGGTAACCCAGGAGTTAATTTATTTTCTATACTCATTTTTTTTGGTACCCTGGCTTGGGATCGAACCAAAAACTGAAGTTCCACAAACTTCCGTGATAACCATTTCACCACCAGGGCCTATGTTTATTTTATATTAATTGTTGTTAAATTTAAATTTATTAAATAATTAAATAGCTAGCTTGCAGCCAGCATGTGTATGATGTCTGTGAGATGAATTAAACTTATTATTTAATATAATCATATGGATTAAATAGCATCTAATTCCAAAAATACAAGAATGAATTGTATAGGAATAAAAAACCAAAAGGCTTAATGCTCCTATACAATAATGATGAATTAGAATTAAGAGGTTTTTTGCAGTTTTACTGCGGAAGGACCTTTATCTCCGTCTTCAACTTCAAATGTTATTTCGTCACCTTCGTTTAAAAATCTTAAACCAGCATCTCTAACTGCAGAAGCGTGGACGAACACATCTTTTTCTTTATCTTCACGTTCAATGAAACCATAACCTTTTTTTCCATTAAACCACTTTACTTTACCTTTTAGACTCATTTTACTCTTTCTTTATTAGTTTATCTTTGTTTATACAAAGAATGTGTTTTGTTATTAGATTTCTAAATTAGATGCAAGATGTTTATTTGACTATTCAAGTTTATTTTTAAGGTGGGTACCCCTGGAATCGAACCAGGACCTAACGCTTTTCAGGCGTTTGTGCCGACCACATACACCAGGTACCCTTTTTAAAACCGAAATGTTATACGACCTTTTGTAAGATCATACGGAGTTACTTCTACAGTAACATTGTCTCCCTGCAAAACTCTAATTCTGTTTTTTCTTAACTTTCCAGCTGTATGCGCTGTAACAATGTGATTATTTTCTAATTTGACCCTAAACATTGCATTGGGCAAAAGGTCTATTACCTTTCCTTTAAATTCTAAAGAGTCTTGTTTTGACAAATTTATAATTCTCCTAATCTTTTTTTAATTGATTTAGCATGTCCATCTAAACCTTCATTAGTTGCAAGAGTTATAACTGATGGTCCAAGAGTTTCAATACCCTTTTTTGATAAATTTATGTATGAAATTTTTTTAATGAACTCTGAAACACTTAATCCACTTGAGTATTTACTAGTCATATTAGTTGGAAGAACATGATTAGTACCCGGTACTCCATAATCTGTCATTGCCATCACTGCATATTTTCCCAAGCAAATAGAACCAGCATTCTTAATTTTTGGAATTAAGGACTTATAATTTTTTATATTAAGCTCTAAGTGCTCTGGGCCCACCTTATTAATTATTTCTGCAATTCTATTTTCTGAATTTTCGTAGATTAGTATGCCATTCGTCATTAAACTTTTTTTTGCAATTGAGCTTCTCGAAATGCTTTTAAGTTGATTTATTATTTCATTTTTAGTTTTTTTTAGAATGTTTTTATCTTTTGAAATTAAAATACACTGTGCGAGAGAATCATGTTCAGCTTGAGCAATTAAATCACTTGCCAACCATTCTGGATTAGATTTGTTGTCACAGACAACTAAAACTTCTGAAGGTCCAGCTGTCATTGACTCAATTCCTATATCCCCAAAGACCTCTTTTTTTGCTGCAGCAACATATGAATTTCCTGGTCCTACAATTTTATTTACGGGTTTAATTGATTTAGTTCCATATGCGGCAGCTGCAATTGCTGAAGGGCCGCCAATAGAATAAATTTCCTTAATTTTACATTTTCTTGCAGCGTACAAAACTGCAGCGTTTTGCTTTCCCTTATAACCAGGATTTATCATTACAATTCTTTTAACTCCTGCTACAATTGCAGGTATCGTACTCATTAAAACACTCGATGGATAGGAAACTTTTGAACCTGGAACATAGATCGCAACTGACTCGAGTGGAACATATTTATATTTAACTTTATTTTGATACTTATCAATATATGAGACATCTTTGAACTTTTGAAGTGAATGGAATTTATAAATTCTATTATAAGCTGCATCTATCGCTTTTTTTACTTTTTGGTCTAAGGATTTAATTGAGTCTTTTATTTTTTTTGAGTTCGGAATAATTGTTTTATTTTTATTAAATTTTTTCTCATATTTTACTAGGGCTTTATCTCCATTTTTTCTCACATCTTTAATTATATTTTTTACTGAAATATAATCTGATCGAAGCTTATTTTTTCTTTTATAAAGAAGATTATCCAACAAGTTATCAAAATTCTTATTTTTGGCAGAAATTACTTTCATTTTATTTCTTTTTTAAATCCTCCAATGTTACCTCTATAATTTCAGAGTATAAGGTTATAAAACGATTATCTGAAAATAACAAATTAATTTCGTATTGTTTATCAATTTTCGTTACATCTATTCCCATCAACTTTAATTTCAGTTTACTATCTTGTTGATCTATATTTTTTGCTACTACATTTTCTATAAATTCAAATTTACAAACACTTATAATGTTACTTTTTTTGTTATCTTTCAGAGATTTTCGAGTTAGAGACAGTAAAAATATTTTATTTTTTTTAAGATATTTAATCTCTGAAACGCTTGTTGTTGAGTCCTCACAGTATGTAGAAATTATATTTAAACCATTGAGATCCCTTGCTAATATTTTGGATAAAAAATTTTTTACCATTATATTTTGATTTTTACTTTAATACCAAGTTTTCTTAATTTAAGTTGAAGATTTGAGTACCCTCTCAATCCATGATAAATTCTTGATATTGTTGATGATCCCTTTGCCGCGATTGCACCCAATATTATTGAGAAAGTAGTTCTAAGATCAGATGAGATACAATCAGCAGAATTCAATTTTTTTTCTCCATTAATTACTGCAAAATTTTTTTTAATCTTTATATCTGCTCCCATTCTATTAAGTTCGGGCACAGCCATAAATCTATTAGTAAAAATCGTCTCTTTAATTTTACTTTGTCCAAAAATTTTTGTTAAAACAGGTATTAAAATGGGCAAACAATCTGTTGCAAATCCAGGCCATGGTCCAGTTTTGACGTTTATAGGTTTTAATTTTTTAATTGTATTTAATTTTATATAATTTTTACTTACATCAATTTTAAAACCAATTTTTTTTAATATCTTTAATTCTGAAGGTAAAAATTTAGGATTTATATTCGCCACCTTTACACTACCCTTTGTAATTGCTCCTACACATAGATAACTAAATGCTTCTATCCTATCGCCAATAATTTTATGATTGCCACTTAATAGCTCTTTAACACCTTTAATTCTTAAAGATCTTTTACCAATAAACTTTATATTTGCGCCTGAATTGTTTAGGAATTTTATAAGATCTATTACCTCAGGTTCTAAGGATATATTTTTTAAAATATGAGAACCTTTTACAAAAACTGAAGACATAATTAAATTTGAAGTGCCTGTAACTGTGATTTTTGGAAATTTATAGCTCTTACCTATCAAACCATTCTTGGAAGATATTTTTACATATCCCTTTTCCAAAACGTGTTCTGCACCTAAACTTTTAAAACCTTCAAGATGCCAAGATGTATCACGAATTCCTAATGCACAACCTCCTCCTTGAGCAACTCTTATTTTTTTCTTTGAATACCTTCCAAGTAAAGAACCCATGGTCAGAACTCCTGCTCGCATTGTAGATACCAAGTTATAGGGAACAGTCAATTTATGGTCTTTTTTATTTGTAATAATCATAATCTTTTTTTTCTCTAAAATTTTTACTTTAGATCCTAGTGAAATTAAAAGATCTCTCATTGTGAGAACATCTTGAACTAAAGGAACGTTTCTTAAAATTACTTCTTTTTTAAAAAGAATAGATGCCGCCATAAGAGGTAGGCATGAATTTTTTGCACCACTTATATCTACTGTTCCATTTACGGCTTTACTTGGGCCAGTAATTATAAACCTTTTCATACTATTTTGATTTTGCTAAAGTTATACCAACTTGACCTTGATATTTTCCTTTTCTATCAGAATAGGATACCTCAGGTTGATCACCAGAAAAAAACAAAATCTGAGCTGCTCCACTATTTGCGTACAATTTTATAGAGTTACTTGTATGATTTGAAAATTCTAAAACTAAGTTGCCATGCCAACCTGCTTCTAAAACTGTGGGAGGAGTACCAAGTCCACATCTTGCGTAAGTGCTCTTAGCAGTAACCAATCCAGTCACATTTCTAGGCATTTTGAAATATTCAAGACTACTTGCCAATGCAAAAGAATTTGGTGGGATTAAAACAGAGTCTTCACCATTAATAGTTATAAAATTATCCTCACTAAAATTCTTTGGGTCAGCAGTAGCTCCTTTAATATTTGTAAAAATTTTGAATTCAGAGCCGCATCTTAAGTCATAGCCAAATGAGTTAAGTCCATGACTTATGCCTTTAGATACACTTTCACTTACAAATGGACTTATCATCTCTTCTTTTTCTGCAAGTTCTTTAATTTGTTTATCGTTTAGAATCATTTTTTTGGTTTTTTCGTTTGTGTATTTTTCTTTTCCTTAAATTTTTTCTAAGTGCTTTCTCGAGATCAAGCTTAGAAGGCTTTCTTTTAGAATTCATTAAAAAAGATTATTTTTTCTCAGGATTGGTAAGATGCTCCAAAGTTACAACTTGATCAATTGGTATTGTCTTATCTTCAGATTTATTTGTTCCCTGCTTAGATTGTTTTTTGGCTCTTCGCTCAGCTAATTTCTTTTCTCTTTTAGCTTGCTTCTCCATGGCTTTAGCCCCTCTTGTTGATTTATAATCGTAATGAATTCCCATAAAATTACCAAAAATTATTATAGACTTAATAAAATAAAAAATTAAGTCAAAAATTTGAATTTTATTGATTTTTACACTATTTTTATTTATTTGCCCTTGTAGTTTTAGTGTTAAAACAGGCCCTTGGTAAGGGTCAGTCATGAGTTAGATTCTCATCGAGGGCACCATTACTTTTTGAAGAAAAATTTTCTTAATGTAAATGTCAGAACGAACAGAAATATTATAGCTGATATTGGTAAATAAATTTCTTGAGTTTTTAAAAGATCTAATATTTTAGGTAATTCATCATTTTCATATATTTTCTTTTCTAAAGCTGATCCTAATGAACAAACAATAAATGCTTGAATAATAACTCCAAGTAAGGTTCCAAAAAAATAGTTTTTTAATTTTACATCAAATAATACAGGTATTAAATTTTGTATCTGTGTCGGGATACCACCAAGAAATCTAAGGAGGCCCACCGCTAAAAGCTGATTATTTCTTATTTTGTCATTAAGATATTGATACTTATTTTGTATTTTTTCAATGATGTAGTTTTTAAAAAAATAATTAGCAACTACAAAAGTTACACTAGATCCTAAAGCAAAAGTTAATGAAAAAATTAAAGTTCCAAAGTAAGGGCCGAAAATATATCCACAAATCAATCCTAATGGAGACCCAAATCCTTGAAGTAAAGAAATCCAAACAATTCCAAATATAATAAATACAAAAGACGAGAATATTATATTATTTTGTTTAAAATTAATTAGATACTCACTATTTGATTTGAGAAAACTATATGAAGTTAACTCCTCAATACTTATATTAGTTAACAAGAAGTACAAAAACAATCCTAGGAATATAATATAGGCTAAACCTAACCATATTTTTACGTTTTTCATAGTTTGCATATTATAGATTTTACATTATAAATACTTAAATTTTTAATACTACATAATTAAAATCTTATGAAAAGAACTTATCAGCCAAGTAAACTCGTCAGAAAAAGACGCCACGGATTTAGATCAAAAATGAAAACAAAAGGTGGAAAAAAACTTCTTGCCAGAAGAAGAAGAAAAGGTCGAAAAAAACTTACTGTTTAATGAATATTAAAATCAGAAGTCTCTCAAAGAATGAGGACTTTAAAAAACTACTTCACGGAAAAAAAATTTCTAATTCATATCTAACAATTTTTTTTAAAAAGATTCCTGATAAAAAAAATACATGTCTCAATATTAGTTTTGTGGCAAAAAAGAAAATGGGTAAGGCCGTTGATAGAAATAAGATAAAAAGAAGGCTCAAAAATATGACATATGCAATAACTAAAATAGCTAAATTAAATCTTAACTTTTCTTATTTAGTTCTTGCAAAAAAAAGTGTTTTAGAGGAAAAATACGATGAAATTAAAGAGGCATTACAAAAAAGTTTTGAAAAAATAAGCTAATGAAGATTTTAACCAAGATTATTATCAAGATAATAAAGTTTTATCAGTACTTAATCTCACCTTTACTGGGTAACAACTGTAGGTATTTACCAACTTGTTCAGAGTATTTTATAGAATCTTTAGAGGAATATGGTCTGATTAAAGGTTTTTTCAAAGGTACTAAAAGAGTTTTAAGTTGTCATCCCATAAAATTCCTTGGTGGTGGTGAAGGATTTGAACCAGTTAAAAAAAATAAAAATTAAAAATGGACTCAAATAAAAATATAATCGCAGCTATATCACTCAGTGCAGCAATAATTGTTTTGTGGGCTTTATTTTTTTCACCTTCACCAGAAGATCGAGAAAAGATAAAGCAAAAAAGAATAGACTCAGTTAAAAGTTTAGATGCTCCAGAGATAGAAAATTCTGAAACTAATAACCTTCTTTCAAGAAAAGAGGCTTTAAATAAAGATGAAAGAATTATATTTGAAAACGATAACGTTAAGGGTTCAATTTCTTTAAAAGGTGCAATTATAGATGATTTACTTTTTAAAAATTACAATGCAAAACTCGAGGGTAAAAAAAAGGTAGTACTACTTAATCCAAGAAGCGCCTCTGATACATATTACTTAGAAACAGGCTGGGTTAGTAACAATAAAAATATTGATTTACCAAATAATAAATCAAAATGGAAAGTAGAGGGAAACACAAAACTTTCCCCAGGAAATGATGTTAAATTAATATGGAAAAATGCTCAAGGACTCACTTTTGAAAAAATTATTAGCATTGATAATAAATTTTTATTTACTGTTAACCAAAAAATAAAAAATAATACTAACAAAATATATAATTTTTATCCATATAGTCAAATTATCCGAAAAAATATTCCTAGAGATATAGTAAATTTTTTTATTTTACATGAGGGACCACTTGGGGTGTTTGATGATCAGTTAGTGGAAAAAGATTATGACGATGTAATAAACAAAAAATATTCTATAAATGCTGAAAAAGGTTTTCTAGGTATTACTGATAAATATTGGCTTACAAGCTTAATACCAGAAAGGAACAAAAATTTTAGAGCGGACTTTGAGTACAGTGAAAAATTTAAAATTAGTTATATAGAAACTGAGGCTTTAGAGGCATAACCTAAAAAGCAAATTAGTAATAAAGTTGATATTGTTATTGCCGCAAAAGAAGTAGATGTAATTGATGAATATAATGAGAAATTAGGATTATCAAAATTTGACCTTGTCATTGACTGGGGCTGGTTTTATTGGATTGTAAAACCTTTATTTTTTTTAAATGATTACTTTTTTAAACTTGCGGGAAATTATGGATTAGCAATTATATTAATAACTGTTTGTTTAAGATTATTGTTCTTCCCACTCAACAATTATGCATTTAGATCTATGAGTCGTATGAAAATTTTACAACCCGAAATGGCTCGTCTTAAAGAAGTTCATAAAGACGATAAGATGAAACTTCAGCAGGCAATTATGCAACTTTATAAGAAAGAAGGAGTTAATCCTGTAAGTGGTTGTGTACCAATTTTAATTTCTATACCATTTTTTTTCGCTATTTATAAAATGTTGTTTGTAACAATTGAAATGAGACATCAGCCCTTTTTTGGATGGATAAAAGATCTTTCTGAAAAAGACCCCACATCAATTTTTAATTTATTTGGACTGATACCATGGTCACCACCTGACTTTTTAATCATCGGTGCGTTACCCGTGCTAATGGGTCTAACAATGTGGGCGCAACAGAAACTTAATCCAGCTCCACAAGATGATATACAAAAGAAAATTTTTATGTTTTTTCCTGTCTTCTTAACTGTAATACTTGCACCTTTCCCTTCGGGATTAGTTCTGTATTGGACGGCCAACAATATTCTTACAATGGCTCAACAGTACGTCATTATGAAGAGAACTACTGTGAAAACCTCCCAATAATGGATTTAAAAAAGATTTTACCTACAGACGGACCGCCAATCGAAGAAGTTTTGAAATATGTTGAGAAATACAAAAATGAAATAATAGTTATTAAGTATGGGGGCAATGTATTTATTGATAGAAAAATTTTTGATAATTTTATTAAAGATTTAAGTGTACTTAACAAGCTTGGTTTGCAAGTAGTTGTTGTTCACGGAGGAGGACCAAGAATAAAAAGAGAGCTATCTAAACAAAATATTGAGTCCAAATTTATAAGAGGTCTTAGAGTTACTGATGAAAAAATTATAAATGTTGTTGAGACAGTGCTTATTGAGTTTAATGAGGATATTGTAAATTCTCTAAAAAAAATTGGATCCCTGGCAGCCTCACTGCATACAAAAAAAGATAATGTTATAGAAATTATACCTGAACAAAAGGAACTTGGTTTTGTAGGAATTCCTGATAAAATTAATACAGGGACTATTTTTGGAAAATTAAAAAACAATATTGTACCTATTATCTCCCCTTTAGGACTAGGAGAAAATAAACAGACCTACAATATTAATGGAGATCATGCAGCTGGAGCAGTTGCGAAATCTCTTAAATCAAGAAGACTTCTTTTAATGACAAATGTTGAGGGCGTTTTGAATAGAGAGAAGAAACTTATTTCGGAAATTAATTCTTCAAAAATAATTGAAATGATAGAAGATAAAACAATTACTGAGGGTATGATACCAAAAATTAATACTTGTCTTGATGCTGTGAAAAACGATGTAACTGCAGTTGGTATAATTGACGGTCGTAAACCTCGTTCAGTTTTATTTGAATTATTTTCCGATAAAGGATCGGGAACATTAATAAGAAAATGAAAAGTTTGAAAGAAATGAAATACCTTCTTTTGGACCTTGATGGGGTTTGCTATGGTTCTCATAATGGTTATCCTTTAGAAAGAGTCTTTGGTCTTGTATCAAAAAGAATGACTCTTTTTATTCAGGAAAAACTTGGATTAGATGAAAAAAAGGCAAAAGAACTTCAAACAAATTATTTTTACAAATACAATACAAGTCTAAATGGTCTTATGTTACACCATAATGTTATTGGAGATGAATTTCTTAAATATGTGCACGATATAGATATTTCATTCATGAAAGAGGACAAAATAATGAGAAATGAGCTAGAGAACTTAAATATGGAAAAATTTATTTTTACAAATGGTAGCGCAGAACATGCTCAAAATATTTTAACCCGATTAGGTATTTATGACCTTTTTGAAAAAGAAAAAGTGTTCGATATAAAGGATGCTGGATATATTCCTAAACCAGAAGCTCAGACCTTTGATTTAATGGTTAAAAAATTTGGTATTAACCCCAAAGAAACAATTTATATTGAAGATATAGCTAAAAATTTAAGTATTGGCTTTGAGAGAGGCTGCACAACTGTTTGGTTAATCAATGATGAGCATTTTGGAAAAATTGACTCTGATAAAGATTATATTTCTCATAAAATCGAAAATCTATCTTTATTTCTTAAAGAAATAAGGTTATTAAAAAGTAAATAAATTATGTCCTTAGAAAAAATAATTAATGATGCTTGGGAAAAAAAAGACCAAGTAAATCAAAACTCAGATCAATCTTTAAAGGATGCAATAAACCAAGTAATTAAAGATTTAGATAGTGGTAAATCTCGCGTAGCAGAAAAAATTAATGGGGAATGGAAAACCCACCAATATCTTAAAAAGGCTATCATGCTTAGTTTTAGAATTCACCCGATGGATAATTTAAGCGGTCCTTATAGTAGCTGGTACGATAAAGCTCACTTATTAAAAGGTAAAACAGCTAATTGGACAAAGGAACAACATGAGGCTGCCGGATTTCGAATGACACCTAATAGTCCAGTAAGACCAGGATCTTTTATTGGAAAAAATGCCGTGCTTATGCCTTGTTATGTAAACATAGGAGCATACATCGGCGCTGGAACAATGATGGATACTTTTAGTAGAGCTGGTAGCTGCTGTCAAATTGGAGAAAATTGTCATATATCGGCTGGGTCAGGTATTGGTGGAGTTTTAGAACCCGCACAAGCACTTCCAACTATAATTGAAGATAATGTCTTTGTTGGAGCAATGTCAGAAGTTGTAGAGGGCGTTATAGTGGGAGAAGGTAGTGTTCTTTCAATGGGATGTTACATTGGTCAAAGTACCAAAATTGTAAACAGATCAAATGGCGAAATCACAAAAGGTCGTGTTCCACCTTATTCAGTTGTGGTGCCTGGTATTCATAAAGATCTTTATGCTGTTCATATAATAAAAACTGTTGACGCAAAGACGAGGTCAAAGACATCAATTAACGATCTTTTAAGAGACTAATTATGCAAAAAATAAACGAATTACAATTAGCTAAAGAGCTAATGAAGTTCCCATCAATAACACCTAGAGATGTAGGTGTTATGAAATTTTTAGAAAAAAAACTTAAGAAAATTGGTTTCAAAACTAAAATTTTAAATTTTAAGGAAAAAAATTTTCAACCAGTAAAAAATTTATATGCTAGGCTAGGAAGTAAAGAACCTAATTTTTGTTTTGCAGGCCATCTAGATGTTGTTCCCCCTGGAAACATAAAAGACTGGACGGTTAATCCTTTCAGACCCTCTATCAAAAAAGGTCATTTAATTGGTAGAGGTGCAAATGATATGAAGGGCTCAGTAGCAGCTTTTGTTTCAGCTGTAAGTATTTTTTTAAATAATAATAAAAGTTTTAATGGTTCAATTAGTCTTTTAATAACAGGTGATGAAGAAGGAGATGCTGTAAACGGTACAAAAAAAGTCGTAGATTATTTAAAAAAGAAAAAGGAAAAAATTAATTTTTGTTTGGTTGGTGAACCAACGAATCCAAATAAATTAGGAGAAATGATAAAAATTGGTCGAAGAGGAAGTTTATCTGGAAAAATAAAGATAATTGGTACCCAAGGACATGTTGCTTATCCTCATAGAGCAAATAATCCCTCAACAATAATTATAAAAATTTTAAATGAACTTAAAAATATAAAATTTGATAAAGGTACTAAAAATTTTCAGCCTACGAACTTAGAGATTACAAAAATTAATATTGATAATAACACCGATAACGTTATTCCTAAAACTGCTAATGCGACTTTTAATATAAGGTTTAATAACAAGCACTCATCAGGTTCTATCAAAAAAAGAATTAATAAAATTTTAACTAAAATAAACAAAAAAAATAAATCAAAATTTAAAATAGATTATAGAGTTTCTGGTGAGGCATTTTTAACAAAACAAAATGCTACAACAAATATGATACAAAATGTTATAAAAAAAATTACAAAAGTTAGACCAAAACTTTCGACAACAGGAGGAACCTCTGATGCTAGATTTTTAAAAAATATATCTCCTTGTTTGGAATTTGGTCTTGTGGGAAAAACAATGCACAAGATTGATGAAGCAGTATCAATAAAAGATCTAAAAAAATTAACTAAAATTTATGCTAATATTCTAGATAATTATTTTTCATGAAAACAGCGATAATATCTTCAAAAACATCTACAAATCATTTAACGGGTGATGGTCATCCTGAACAACCTAAAAGAGTTACAGCGATAACCGAAAGACTTAAAAAAAATAAAAGTTTAATTTGGGATAAGCCAGTTTCTTTTGATCAAAATATATTAAAAAAAGTTCATGATGAAAATTATGTTGATATGGTAAAAAAAAGTTTTCCTAATCAAGGATTAAAATTTTTAGATGGGGACACTATAATTTCGCCTGGAAGTAAAGATGCAACACTAGACGCAGTAGGATCAGTAATTAAAGCAATAGACGGAGTTGAACAGAAAAAATTTAGAAATGCTTTTTGTGCAGTGAGACCTCCTGGACACCATGCAGAAAAAAATAAAGCGATGGGTTTTTGTATATACAATAATTGTGCGGTTGCTGCTCATTATCTCATGGGAAAGTATAAATATAAAAAAATTGCAATTTTCGATCCAGATGTTCACCATGGAAATGGAACACAAGATATTTTTTATGATAATAAAAATATTTTATACTTGTCTACACACCAATATCCATTTTATCCAGGAACCGGAAGCGAAAAAGAAAAAGGTAAGCATAATAATATTTTCAATGTGCCTCTTCCTGCTGGGACTACATCAGAGAAATATATGAATGCTTTGGATAGAGTTTTAGATAAATTGGTTGAATTTAAACCTGAATTTTTGATCCTAAGTATGGGCTTTGATGCAAATATTGCTGATCCTCTAGCACAGTTTGAATTAAAATCTGAAGATTTTTATGAAATTACAAAAAGAACTCTTAAAGCAACAAATGAGTTCACTCATGGAAAAGTTATATCAGTGTTAGAAGGAGGGTACGACCTTAATGCCCTTGCAGATAGTGCATTTAATCATGTAAATGCTCTTGTAGAAAATAATTAATGAAACTGTATAAGATCAAAAAGTCTAAAATAGACAACAAACGAGGTTTATATGCAACAAAAGACATTAAAGAAGGAACAAAAATAATTAATTATGTTGGAAAAATCATTACCAATAGAGAAGTTGAGGAGTCAGCAAAATTTGACAATAATAAACCAATATATTTATTCACACTTAATAATAGATACACCCTAGACGGAGATTTCCATTGGAATACTGCCGGTTTGATAAATCATTCATGTAATAATAATTGTGACTATGAGGGAAAAGGTCTTAAGGTATGGGTGTCAGCAATAAGAGATATTAAAAAAGGAGAAGAACTCACCTGTGACTATGGTTTTGGATTTGATAAAGATTACAAACAGTTTCCTTGTAAATGTGGTGCAAAAAATTGTTGTGGTTATATTGTAAGAGCAGGTTCAAGGTTTAGGATAAATAAAAAATTCGCTTTAAGTAAAAAAAAAATCTAATAAATCACTTTAGTTAAATATAGTCCCTCTGCTGGGGCAGGAGGTGCACAACTAGTTCTTTTTTTTGATTTGATTATTTTGTCGAATTTTTGAATACTCCACTTACCCTCACCAATATACCTCAAACAACCAACCATTGATCTTACCTGATTTTGAAGAAATGACTGAGCTTTTATCTCAATCTCAATAATGTCTTGTTTAGTTAAAAATTTTATTGATTTAATTGTTCTTACTGGAGTTTTCGCTGAGCAGCTTGATGATCTAAATGTTGAAAAATCTTTTGTTCCAATTAATTTTTTTGCTCCTTTTTTAATCATTGCTAGATCAAGTTTTTTTATTATGTGCCAACACCTTTGATTTTTTAACACAGATCTAGATTTTCGATTTAAAATAACATATTTATATATTCTCGCTTTTGCAGAATATCTAGCGTGAAAAGTGATCTTCCTTTCTTTTAAGTCCAAAATACTAATGCTGTACCTTGATAAAAAATGATTAACGGATTTTAAAAATTTATAGCTATCTTTTATTTTCTTGCTTGTATCAAAATGGGCTGATTGTCCTAAGGCATGTACTCCAGAATCAGTTCTACCTGATCCTATTATATTTATCTTTTCCTTTAAAATTTTGGAAATAGTATTTTGAATTCTCCCTTGAATTGTATTACCTTTTTTCTGCACCTGCCATCCATTATAATTAGTACCAACATACTCAATAAGAATTTGATATCTATTCATTAAGGTTGCAGCCTTTACTTATTTTTGAACCATTCAAAAATTCATTTATTTCTTGAATTTTTTTTCCCTCTTTTTGAATTTCAATAACTTTTATGCTTTCATTATTTGAGCATGCTATCTCAAGTTTGTCATTTAGAACTTCGCCACAGGGTCCTGATCCATTTCCAATTTCAGCTTTTAATATTTTATATCTATCTCCTTTAAATATAAAATACGCTCCTGGATTAGGATGCAAACCGTTAATTCTTCCAATAATTTTCTTTGCATTATCATTCCAACTTATTTTCCCCTCTTTTTTACTTATTTTTTCAGCATATGTTGCCTCTGAATGATCTTGTTCCTTAAATTTCGCTTTGCCTTTAATAATGTTATTAATGTTCTCAATTATTTTTTCAGCTGCCAATTTAGATAAACTTTTTTCAAGCTCGGTTGCATTTAAATTTGGGTCGATTTTAATTTTATAAGTTTCAAGAAGAGGACCAGTATCTAGATGTTCATTAATTTTCATAAAACTAATTCCCGTTTCAATATCCTGGCTCATTATTGCTCTCTGTATAGGTGCAGCACCTCTATATTTGGGCAAGATAGATGCATGAATATTTAAAAAACCATTTTTGGAAAGTCCCAAAAGTTCCTTCGGTATAATTTGACCGTATGAAATTACTACAACAATTGTAGGTTTTATCTTTTTTATAAAATTATACTCATCAACATTATTTTTAAGACTACTTGGAGTTCTAATTGGTAAACCAAGTAATTCGGATTTAACTTGGATTGGAGTTTTTTGAATTTTCATTCCTCTACTGGATTTTTTTGGCGGTTGTGTGTAAACAACAGAAATATTGAGTTCACTCCCACTTATCTTTTCAAGTATGGGAACAGCAAATTTTGAAGTGCCCATAAAAATAATATTATCTGACATTTACACAATTACTCTACTAGATGTATTTTTGTTTTTAGATAATTTTTTTATTAAAATATCTTTTTTCAGCTTTGACAAAAAATCAAT